>CAWULX010000045.1:0-9678 GCA_963923775.1 uncultured bacterium | reverse complement strand
ATGTAGAGAGGTCTCGTGGGCTCGGAGATGTGTATAAGAGACAGTTACAAGACCAGCAACATTGGAAGACTAAACAATGGCAATTAGGTATAAGCTTAAACTTATTTGGTTTTTAATTGCTTTTTCAATTCAGAAATAGTTGCAGATAAATTATTCAGCATTGCTTGTTGTTCCAATATAAAGCTATTGTTGTCTATACTACCAATTACTTTATTCATTTCTTCTTCGTTTTCATAAACCATTTTTCTAAATGGATTTTTATAATCCTTAGATCTGGTATATAAAATACTATCTGTAATGGAAGATTTAATGGCTAAATATTTATCCAATAAATCAACCAGTGTAGCTGTTTTTAAACTTTCTAGTTTTTTACCTATAATGAATTCTAAAGCAGCTAATGCATGTGCTATTTTTTGTTGAGGGTATTTAGAGGAAGCATTTTGATAAAAATCATGTACTTCATCCCAAGAACTAATGCCATCACTCTTAATCTGATTTAATAAATTTTGAACCGTTTTTGTTGGCATCAATTGTCCACCCACATTGGTCCATTGCATATCTTTAGCGCCTGATTTAAGGTTGTTCACCGTAGCAATAATGGATTTATGTTTTTTTCCACTTAATTCATTTACAAGGGCATCCATACCATACACTAATATCATTTTTTCAAACATATGGTAAGCGTCATATACTTTAACCATTCTGGTTTTACGCTTACTGTTCTCAAAACCTTCTGCAAATATTTCTAAAGCATCAATTTCTTTCTTTGATTTTGTGTGCAATAGTTTTTTACCTAACGCTATAATTGCTTTATCTGTACTTTGCTGTAATTTTTTGTCTTTTGCAATAGCTGCTTTAGCTACTGCACTCGCTAAAATATCCAATGATTGAATTAATTCATTGACAGAGTCTGGAGCTAAATAATGGTATTCAAATATTGGAGTCTTATCAATTCTTCTGTCTCTATCAATATATTTCCATGCATTTCTTGCAAGCGCATAAAAATTATACAAAAACCAGTAGCCTGGCATTATTAATAACTCATCATTTTTAGGATCGTTGCTAATTAATGAAAAGGGTAGTGGAATATTTAATTCATATGCATAGTCGCCTTTATTTAATAAAGCAAAGCTTGCAAAAATGGAATTATGTTTAATGCTAACACAAAGTCCTGGCCAGAAACCTCGTCCCATAATTACTTCACCATCTGCACCTCTACTATTATGATTAGATCCCAAAGTTGCGCCAGCAGCAATATTAGACTGTCCCATTACCAAGGCTGCGCATAAGAATGAATTATTATGATGCTGTTCGTGTGCTGGGAAGATTAGTGAGTTTAATACTTCGCAACAAGAGATTGTGGCGTTGGTGCCTAAGTATGAGTTAATCAATCTTGCTCCATATTTTAACTGAGAGTAATCAGATAATACAAATCTTACTGCTTTTATACCATAGAATACCCTGCATCCATATCCAATAATTCCATTCACTAATTCACAGCCTTCTCCAATTTGTGTTTTGGCTTTAGGGTCTGAATTAATGGTAACATTTTTTATTTTATTGGCACCTTTTAAATAGGCATCAGGACCAATCCAAACATCTTTGATGATTTTACAATTCTTTATGACTGTTCGATCTCCAATTTTTCCGTAATATCCAAGTTTGTTATCGTAACGTTTATCTGTTAGTTCAATAAATTTCTTTTGTAAAGCATCGTCTTGTCTATTCCTTGTCCATAAATAAGCATCACCTGCAGTCATCCCATTAAATGGCAATACTTTTCTGCCTGTATTCTCATTACAAAGTTCTAACCAAATTCTTACATCAGATGATTCTCCTTTCTTTAAAATGCCGTTTCCAAATTTGGAATGATTGGTAGCGACAATTTCGTTTACATTAGTAATAATTACTTCATTACCCAGTATATAATGAGATAAGTAATTTACATTATGCACAGCTACATTGTTGCCGAAATCGCAACTAATAATTGTAGAGTTATAAATACCTACAGGAACAATCAAATCACTAAAACACAAACAATGGTTTTCTAAATCACCAATTCTAATTAAACCAAAGAAGGCACAGTTTTTAACCAGTTCTGGATTAAACTTAGTAGAAACTAATATTTTGGTCCAATCATCACTTGTATTACCATTTCTTACCAATATCTCAATCTCTAAAGCGTTCAAGCTTCTGTATTGAATCCCGCTTCTATTTTGTTTGTCTCTTAAATAGTATTCGTTTTTACCTTTTGGCGGCTCTGGTATAAAGCCATAACCTAATTGCTGAATAGGTAATTTTTTAATATTGTTCATTCATTAATTTATTTAAATAGTGCAGGATGCATATCATCCCAGTTAGTTTGTTCTTGGTATTTTTTAGCGACTAATAAAATAGTTGCTTCATCATATAATTTCCCCACAAAACTAATTCCAGTGGGTGTATTTGTTTTTTTATTAAAACCATCTGGCACACATACTACTGGGTGTCCCGTTAAGTTAGTGATGGCTGTTTGATTGCCATCTCCTCTAGAAGGACAAATGATAGCATCATATTGATTAACCACCTCATTCACTTTATGCATTAATACATATCTATGTCTTTGTGCATTGATATACTCTACTGCTGGAACAAATCTTGAAGTTCTAAATTGATTCGGCCAATCATTCTTAGTTTGTCTGGTAAGTGCGTCATCAATATTGTTTCTAGTCATTTCGTCAAATTGAGCCGCACATTCTGCGCCAATCACTACATCCATAATATTAAATTGATAGACGCCACTATCTGGAAAATTAACAGGGATTAACTCAATCCCCATTTGTTTGAAAACAGCTAAAGCCTTTAATTCATTGCTACTACTGTCTTTTATTTTATCAAAATAGTTTTTTGCGTAGGCAATTTTTAATTTTTTGACATCTCTTTTTGTTGAATAGTTGAATGGCATATTCACAGCACTTCCGTCCTTGCCATCTGTACCATGTATATAATTAAATACAATGGCAGCATCAGATGCTGATCTACAAATAGGACCCACTTTATCCAAGCTATAACTTAAAGCCATGGCTCCTGTTCTGCTAATACTTCCAAAAGTGGGTCTAAGTCCAGTGGCTCCGCAGGTAGTTGAAGGGGATACGATACTTCCCCATGTTTCTGTACCAATGGCAAAAGGGACTAATCCGGCAACTGTTGCAGAAGCTGAACCGGCTGATGATCCGGAAGAACCATATTGTAAATTCCAAGGATTTTTTGTTCTACCACCATACCAATAATCTCCCATCGCCAAAGCACCTAAGGTAAATTTAGCTACTAAAACTGCACCTGCTTCTTTTAACCTTGTATAGACATAAGCATCCTCATCAATAACTTGATTTTGATAAGGTGCAGCACCCCAGGTTGTTTTGGTTCCTTTGACCGCGAATAAATCTTTTAATCCATAAGGTATGCCATGTAATAAACCTTTGTATTGACCTTTTGCAATTTCTTCATCTGCCTTCTTGGCCTGTTGATAGGCGATATCTTCTTGCAAGCTAATTACACATTGTAAAGTATCTCCATATTTTTTAATACGCTCTATAAAGAACTTCGTTAGTTCTAAAGAACTTATTTTTTTGTTCTTGATTAAAGAAGCTAATTGTTCAATTGTATAAAAAGCTAATTCGTTTTTATTTTTTGGAACCGTAACGGAGTTGTCTAATTCCCAGTTTATTTTTTCTTGTTCATGATTGAATTTCATTCCAGGCAATACAGGAGTTTGCCACATGCTTAATGGAACACTATTGGGCAAAGACAATTGATGCATTGCTTTATAGTTAGCCAAATTATCAATCACATCTGAGTATAAAGTATCTATCTCTTTGTTGGTAAAACTTAAGTCAAATAGTTTAGCACTATTATGAAGATCCCTTTTCTGGATGCTTGTATCCTGTGCTGATACAACAAAGCCCGTCAATAAAAATAATTGAAATAAAAGTGTACGCATAAATAGCCTTTTTATTAAATCAAAGATAGGATTACCTGCCTGATTTTGAATTGCTATATCTTCTTTTTTGACCACCTTTTGCGCTAAATCCTCCTGCATGTTGTGCTGCACGGCCTCTGGTATTTTTTGGTTTTCCCCAACCTGCATCTTTTGAGCTTTTGTTTGCATGAAATTGTTGCATTGGATAGGGGTGTTCTTCTATAACAGGAACTTTCTTCCTAATGAGTTTTTCTATATCAGCTAAATATGCTTTCTCTTCAAAATCACAAAATGATAGGGCTGTTCCTTCAGCACCTGCACGACCTGTTCTTCCAATCCTGTGAACATAAGTTTCGGGAATATTAGGCATATCAAAATTGATCACATGCGCCAGCTCGTCCACATCTATTCCTCTTGCTGCAATATCAGTTGCAACTAATACTCTAGTGCTTTGATCTTTAAAATTACTCAAAGCTCTTTGTCTTGCATTTTGAGATTTATTTCCGTGAATGGCTTCAGCAATTATATTATTCTTAGTTAATAATTGTACAACTTTATCTGCTCCGTGTTTGGTTCTTGTAAATACCAATGCTGTTTTGATAGTAGGGTTCTTTAAAACTTCTACAAGTAGTGCATTTTTATTTACTTTATCAACAAAGTACACTCCTTGATCAATAATTTCTACAGTAGAAGATACCGGTGTTACGGTTACTTTTTCTGGATGATGTAAAATGCTATTGGCTAATTGTACAATTTCAGGAGGCATGGTTGCAGAGAAAAATAAAGACTGTCTTTTTTTAGGAAGTACTGCTAATAATTTTCTTACATCATTTATAAATCCCATATCCAACATTCTATCTGCCTCATCCAATACAAAAATTTCTATATCTCTTAAACTAATATATCCCTGATTCATCAAATCCAAAAGTCTTCCTGGTGTAGCAATCAAAACATCTACACCATTCTTTAATGAACTAACCTGTGGGCCCTGTCCAACGCCACCAAAAATCACAGCGCAATTTAATTGGGTATGTCTTCCATATGCGTTAAAGCTCTCTGCTATTTGAATGGCTAATTCACGCGTAGGCGTAACAATCAAACTCTTAATTCTTTTTCTTTTTTCAACTGGTTTAGCTGAAAGTAATTGTATGATAGGTAGGGTAAATGCAGCAGTTTTCCCAGTTCCGGTTTGTGCACAGCCGAGTAAGTCTTTTCCTTCTAAAACGATAGGAATAGATTGTTCTTGAATAGGGGTAGGATTGGTGTAGCCTTCTTCGAATAATGCCATTAAAATGGGCTCAATCAAACCTAGCTCTTTAAAATTCGTACTCATAATGGGATGCAAGGTACGCTATTCCACGGTAACAGACTTTGCTAAGTTTCTTGGTTTGTCAACATCAATACCTTTTGCAACCCCCACATAGTAACTTAATAATTGTAAAGGTATCACACTCAATAAAGGTGCAATCACTTCATCAATCTCAGGTACATACATGATATTCTCAGACATAGTTGGTAAAACGGTATCACCTATTGTAGCTACGGCAATTACTTGACCCTTTCTAGCTTTAATCTCTTGGATATTAGAAACTACTTTCTCGTAGTACATATCTTTTGTTGCTACAAATACAACAGGCAAGTTTTCATCTACTAATGCGATAGGGCCATGCTTCATCTCTGCTGCAGGATAACCTTCTGCATGTATATAGGTAATCTCTTTTAATTTTAATGCACCTTCTAATGCTATAGGAAAATTATATCCTCTACCTAAGTATAAGAAATCAGATGCGTCTTTATATTTTTTAGCAATTTTTTCAATTACTGAAGTGTCTGCTAAAATTTCTTTTACTTTCTCTGGAACAGATGCTAATTCGTTTAACAAGTGAATATATCGATCGTCAGAAATACTTCCTTTTGCTTTTGCCATTTTTAATGCCATCATTGTTAAAACAGCAAGCTGTCCAGTAAATGCTTTGGTACTAGCAACTCCAATTTCTGGACCTGCATGTGTATATGCACCCGCATGAGATAATCTAGAGATACTACTACCCACCGCATTCACCACACCAAATATAAATGCACCTTTTTCTTTTGCACTCTCTAATGCTACTAATGTATCTGCTGTTTCTCCACTTTGAGAGATGGCAATAATTACATCTCCTGGATGGATTACGGGGTTTCTATATCTAAATTCTGATGCATATTCTACTTCTACAGGAATGCGACATAATTCCTCAATCATATATTCTGCTACCAAACCAGCATGCCAGCTGGTTCCACATGCAACAATCAAGATTCTTGAAGCCTTGGTTAAAGCTTCTAAATGATTATCCACTCCCGCCATCACAATCTGTTGTTGGTCTTGTAATAATCTACCTCTTAAGCAATCAAAAATGGTTGAGGGCTGTTCAAAAACTTCTTTCAACATAAAATGGTCATAACCGCCTTTTTCAATGGCTGCTAATTCCATATCTAATTTTTGAATAAAAGGAGTTTGCTTTTCGTTTCCTAAGTTCTTTAAAATTAATTCGTCTTTTTTTACAATAGCAATCTCGTAATCATTTACATATACCACTTCTTTGGTATACTCAATTATAGGTGAGGCATCACTTGCTAAAAAATGTTCATCTTTGCCAATACCTATTACCAATGGACTTCCTTTTCTCGCAGCAATTATAGTTTCTGGATCTGCCTGGTCAATTAATAAAATACAATAAGCACCCACAATTCTTTTTAAAGCAATTCTTAAAGCTTCTTCTAAACTTCCTTTATTGTTTTCATGAATATCTTGAATAAAATTTAATAAGACTTCTGTATCGGTATCACTTTTGAAAGTATACCCCTTGTTGGTTAATTCGGTTTTGATTTGTGCATAGTTTTCAATAATTCCATTATGCAACATTGCCAATTGTCCATTATTAGATAAGTGTGGATGTGCATTTCTATCAGATGGTTCGCCGTGAGTTGCCCATCTAGTATGTCCAATACAAATATGGGAATGCATGTTTTTGCCCACTACCGCTTCTTCTAGTTCTGCTACTTTTCCTTTCTTCTTATGTATTTGAAGGTCTCCATCCTGAATAATAGCAACTCCTGTACTATCATATCCACGATATTCTAAACGCTTCAATCCTTTTAAAACAATTGGGTATGCTTCTCTATGACCTATATAACCTACAATTCCACACATATTTTGATAATTTGGGTATTAATCTATAATTTAAGCAAAAATAAACATTAATAATTTAATGCATGTTAGGTTTGATATCTTTTGATCCAGAACAGGAGTATATTTTTGAAGATGAACGTGTCTTACTAAGACCCGTTAAGGATGCTGATTGGGAATTCTTTACTGATTTACCTGAATCTTCTCCAGAAATTTGGCAATATTCTTTGATGGCAATTCAAAACAAAGAAGACTTAAAAGACTATTTTCAACAGGCTATTAATGCTAGAAAGGAAGGGAGTAGTTATACATTTGTGGTTTTTGACAAATTAACCAAAGAGTGGGTAGGCTGTACTCGGTTTTATGATATTCAATTAAAATTTCAAAGCACTCAAATAGGATATACTTGGTATAAAAAATCTGTTTGGGGGACAGGGTTAAATATGCATTGTAAATTTTTATTACTCCAATTTGCTTTTGATAATTGGGGATTAGAAAGAGTAGAATTTAGAGCAGACTATAATAACAAAAGAAGTATTGCTGCTATGAAAAAAATTGGATGTATTGAGGAAGGGGTATTAAGAAGCCATTTACCTAAGCCAGGTGGTGGTAGAAGAGATTCAATTATTTTAAGTATTTTAAAAGATGAATGGAAAAATGAAATTTCGCAAAAACTAAAAGCACAGTTAAAGTAAGGTTCCTTGCAAAAAGTAGAATGCTAATCCGAAATAAATTAAAATTGCAGTAACATCAACTAAAGTTGCCACAAAAGGTGCAGAAGAAACTGCAGGGTCTGCACCAAGTCTCTTCAATAAAATAGGCAACATGGATCCGGTAATGGTTCCCCAAATAACCACACCCACTAAGGTAAATCCAATAGTAGTAGCAATCAACATCCAATGTTCACCGTAAAATCCAGGAGCAATCATATGCCATATGGAAACTCTAAAAAATCCAATGATACCTAAAACAGTACCCAAAAGTAATCCACTTAAAATTTCTCTTCTTAATATTCTCCACCAATCTTCAATGGTTATTTCACCTACAGACATGGCTTGAATAATTAAAGTAGAAGCTTGTGACCCTGTATTACCTCCACTTGATAAAATTAATGGAATAAAAGTGGCTAATATTAAAACCTTTGATAATTCGCCTTCAAAATAACCCATTGCTGTTGCAGTTAGCATTTCTCCAAAAAATAAAACTACTAACCAAGTAATGCGCTTCTTAAATAGATTGAAAATAGAAATATCCAAATAAGGTTCATTCAATGCTTCGGTACCTCCCATTTTTTGCATATCCTCAGAGAACTCTTCATTGGTTACCCATAAAATATCATCAATGGTTACAATACCTAATAATATATCATTGTCATCCACAACAGGGATGGCAGTTCGATTATTCATTTTGAATACCTGACTTGCTTGTTCCTGATCATCATATACATTCAATGCAACATATCTTCCGTCAATAATTTCACCAATAATATCTTCTGGCTTAGCTAATAATAAATCTCTGATTCTAATGTCATCCACTAAATGACCATGATCATCAATAATATAAATCACATCAATGGTCTCCGAGTTTTTACCATACTTTCTTATATTCTCTAAAACCTGAGCAACGGTGTAATGTGGATGAACATAAACATAATCGGGAGTCATCAAACGTCCCACACTATCTTCAGGGTATCCAAGTAAAGACAAGGTAATTTTTCTTTCTTCCGGGTCTAATAATTTGATTAAATCTCGAATGGCCGCTTTGGGTAATTCTTCTAAAAAGTCTGTTCTATCATCTGGGGGAAGCTCATTTAAAATTTTTGCTGTTTTACGAGCAGGTAATTCTTTAATGATATCCTTTTGTTGATTGATGTCTAAAATTTTGAAAACACTAACTGCTCTATGCACAGTCATGTGATCAATGATATTGGCTTCTTGTTCTGGGAAATCATTCACCAGCTCTACCACATCACTGATATTTTGCTCATCTAAGAATTCCTTCAATAGACTAGCATCATTCTTGGATAAGATCTCCGAGAATACTTCTGGTAAGTTTATTTCCTCCTTTTCTATTTCTACCATTTCAGACATGGCTGCAAGTTAATAAAAATCCCAGGGATGCCCTATATTTATGCCATGATTCTTCCATTCTTAACAATCGCTTCATCTTCTAATAGAGGCAGGGGTGTCTTTACCACTGAAAGTATTGAAAAAGGGACGGTTATTGAAATTGCACCGGTGATTGTTTTAAATGCTGAGGAAAGGTCGCATGTTGAGAATACCTTGTTATACGATTATATATTTGAATGGGGAGAGGATCATAAAGCTGCTGCTGTTGCATTGGGGTATATTTCTATATACAACCATATGCCAGATCCAAATTGTGCTTATCAAATGGATTTTGAACATCAAACCATTACAATCACCACTTTACAAAATATTCAAAAAGGGGAGGAGCTGTTTATTAATTACATGAATCCTGAAGGTGCATCTAATAAAGCAGTTTGGTTTGATACTTTTTAAAAAAGCACTAAACAAACTGGCATAGAAACTTT
>CAWULX010000044.1:0-9776 GCA_963923775.1 uncultured bacterium | reverse complement strand
CAAGGAGTATCGTCGGCAGCGTCAGATGTGTATAAGAGACAGATAATATTGATCGGCTTCCATTTTAATGTTATCATTTAATCCCCACCACTCTTGAATAACAATCAACCATTTGTTGGTTTTCTTTTTAGCAGGAATAAAATAAGCATTGGCTTTATTTCCATCAGCTGCATCAAATTGAATCATCGATCCTAATAAATCAGCTGGGGCAACATCTAAGGGGGAAGGATGTAGATTGGCAAAAGCTGGAGTAGAGGCTTCCAACTGATAAGCTTGTTGGGTTTCCATATTTAAACAAGCAATAACATCTGCTTTTTCAACTGTAGGATGTTGGTTTTTTTTCCATTCCCAACTAGTTAAAGCAAGGGCAAATAGGGCTATACTTAAAAAAAAGACTGGTTTTTTCATATTTTTTGACTTTAAGGGTGAAGATGTTCACTTTTATATAACATTTATAAACATTTATTGTTCAAGGTAAAACCCATTTTGTAGGGGGCTTTTTTTCGCGTACTTTTGTATGACCTCTAAGAAATTTTCCTAATTAAAAGACGGTCACATTAAAAACCAATTGAATGGGTTTACCTCAATAGGCAACTATTGCTGGAATTCCTTTTTCAATATTATATGAATTTACAGTTATGGCAAAGTATATTTTTGTTACAGGAGGCGTTACAAGTAGTTTGGGTAAAGGTATTATCGCAGCATCTTTAGCTAAATTATTGCAAGCGAGAGGTATCAGTGCGACTATACAAAAATTTGATCCCTATATCAATGTGGATCCAGGTACTTTGAATCCGTATGAGCATGGTGAATGTTATGTAACAGAAGATGGTGCAGAAACAGATTTGGATTTAGGGCATTATGAGCGTTTTTTAAATACACCCACTTCACAAGCAAACAATGTTACAACAGGTAGAATTTATCAAACGGTTATAAATAAAGAAAGAGCTGGTGAGTTTTTAGGTAAAACTGTTCAAGTTGTTCCACATATTACAGACGAGATTAAACATAGAATGTTGTTATTGGGGAAGGATGGCAAATATGATGTAGTGATTACAGAAATTGGTGGAACAGTGGGGGATATTGAAAGTTTGCCTTTTGTGGAAACAGTGCGTCAAATTCAATGGGAATTGCCAGAAGAAGATGTAATGGTAGTGCATTTGACATTAATACCTTATTTAAAAGCAGCCAAAGAATTAAAAACAAAACCAACACAACATAGTGTTAGAATGTTGAGTGAAACTGGAGTTCATCCGGATGTAATTGTATGTAGAACTGAAGAGCCTTTGAATGATGACATCAAAAGAAAGATTGCGTTATTCTGTAATGTGAAAGCTGGAAATGTTATTGAAGCAGCAGATGCGAGTACCATTTACGAAGTGCCATTATTGATGCAGAAAGAAAAACTAGATGAAATTGTTTTAAAGAAATTTAATATTCAAGCTGCTCCTACACCAGATTTAACCAAATGGAATGCTTTTTTAACAAAGTTGAAAAATCCAAAGAGCACTATTCAAATTGGATTAATTGGAAAGTATATTGAATTACAAGATGCTTATAAGTCAATCTTAGAAAGCTTTATTCATGCAGGTGCAATGAACGAAGTGAAAGTGAAAGTAGTTAATATTCATAGTGAGAAACTAACTAAAGAAAATGTGAATGAGCAATTAAAAGATTTACATGGATTATTGGTGGCTCCTGGATTTGGAAATAGAGGAATTGAAGGGAAAATTTTAGCAGTACAATTTGCAAGAGAAAATAAATTGCCATTCTTTGGAATTTGTTTAGGTATGCAAATGGCTGTAATTGAGTTTGGAAGAAATGTATTAGGTTTACAAAAAGCACATTCAACAGAAATGGATCCAAATAGTCCTGATCCAGTGATCAATATGATGGAAGAACAAAAAAGAATTACCATGATGGGTGGTACTATGCGCTTAGGTGCATATCCATGCTCTATAACAGAAGGAACATTAGCGCATCGTATTTATGGTATAACCGAAATCAGTGAACGTCATCGTCATAGATATGAATTCAATAATGCTTATTTAAAAGCCTATCAAAATGCGGGGATGGTGACTAGTGGAGTAAATCCTGCTTCAGGTTTGGTAGAAATTGTAGAGTTGCCAGACCATCCTTTCTTTATAGGTGTTCAATATCACCCTGAATTAAAGAGTACGGTGGAAGCGCCAGCTCCATTATTTGTGCATTTTATTGCTGCTGCTAAGAAACAAGCTGGTCTAAATGCCTAATTTTGGTACAATAAATCATGTACCTTTACTCCCTTAAAAATTTATAATCTATTCAAATGAATACGGATAAAAATACGGTCATTGGTTTTGTTTTATTGGCAGGTTTATTCTTTGCATATTTCTGGTTTACAAATAAGCAACAAAACGAATTACAAGCTTACAAAAAGCATTTTGATGATTCTGTGGCAATGGTAAAAGCGGCTGCTGACAAAACAGCAGCATTAAAGAATGCAGCTCTTGTAGATAGTACGGTAAAGGCTGCATCAGGAGATTCTGTTAGTACTGACACTCTTAAAGAGCAATTTGTAATTATTGAAAATGAATTAGTAAAAGTAACTTTAACCAATAGAGGTGGCCAAGTTGCTAATGTATTATTGAAAAAATACACTAATTCAAATAAGCAACAAGTAGTATTAGGGGATAGCACTAGTTTAAATTACCCTATTAATATTGCAAGTAATCAGTCTGCACAAATTAATCAATTGATTTTCCAAAAAGCAGAAGTTTTACCAGAAGAAAATGGTATAAAAAAAGTAGCTTTTACATTAACAGCACCTAGTGGCAATACGATTACTCACTTATTTAGCTTAGCGCCTAAGCAATATAATATCGATTGGACAATTCAATTAAATGGGGCAGATCAATTATTAACCAATCACCAATTGAATGTATTGTGGGAAGCGCATTCTTTTAAACAAGAGCGTACTTTGAACTATGAACGTCAAATGTCAAATATCTGTTTTTCAGAAGGTAAAGAATTTGATTATATCTCAAGCAAAACTACTTGGACTTTTGAAAAACCAGTGCAATGGGTGGGCTTGGTACAACAGTTCTTTAATACTACATTAATTGCAAAAACCGATTTTGCAAGTGGTAAGATTGATTGGCAAAGAAGAATAGATAGTAGTAATGCTTTAGCAGCTTTACAAACACAGTTACAGACAAAAGTAGATGGTAATACTGCCTCTCTTTCATTGGCTTTATATTATGGTCCCAATGATATGAATATCTTAAAGACTCAAGCTCCAGAAATGGACAAAATTGTGAATTTAGGAAGAGATTTGTATTCTTTTGTAAGACCAATCAATAAATACATTATTAGACCTGTATTTGATTTCTTTGCAAGTTTTGTGGCTAATTATGGATGGGTGGTTTTATTATTAACCATCTTTATAAGATTGATAACTTCTCCATTAACCTATTCTAGTTATTTGAGTAGTGCTAAAATGAAAGTATTAAAACCAGAGTTAGACGAAATCAAAAAGAAATTTGGAGATGATCAACAAGGCTTTGCAATGGAACAAATGAAATTATTTAGAGAAGCAGGAGTAAATCCTTTAGGTGGCTGTATCCCTGCTTTATTACAGATTCCAATTTTCTTTGCTTTGTATAGTTTCTTTAATTCTAATATCTCTTTAAGAGGACAAGCATTTTTATGGAGTAAGGATTTATCCAGTTATGATATCATTGCTACATTGCCATTTAGTGTTCCAATGGGATTTGGAAATCATATAAGTTTATTTACAATTACAGCAGTGGTAACAAGCTTAATTATGTCAGTGTATAATATGTCCATGACACCAACACAAGATAATCCAGCATTGAAATACATGCCTTATATCTTCCCTGTAATGTTATTGTTCATTTTTAATAGTTTGCCTTCTGCCTTAACCTGGTATTATACTGTATCAAATATTGTTACTTTATTATTACAGTTTATCATTCAGAAGTTTATCATTAATCATGATAAAATTTTAGCAGAGATTCAAGTAAAGAGAAAGACGCCAAAGAAAAAAAGTAATTGGCAAACTAAATATGAGCAAATGATGGAAGCTCAAAAAAAGGTACAAGACCTAAAAGAAAGAACTAAAAAATAATTCCCCTAAGAGGCCTGCACTACCGAGGCCTCTTATTATTTTATTTAAATGAAGTATAAAATTACCCCCATAATTGTATACCTATTGGTTGCATTTTCTGCATCTGCTCAAACAAAAGTAGTTGGTGAGTGTAGTATTCAATTTGATATTGAGCAATTACAAAATCAAGATTGGCAAAAGCTTGGTCAGAAAATGATTCAAGTAAAGGGTAATCAATGTAAGACCACTTTACTTACTCCTAAATTAATTCAAAGCTTGGTGTTCTCTTCTCAAGAAGACTCGGCTTTTATTTTAAAAGAAATAGGAGATAGTAAGTTCTTACAAAGAATTCCCTTTCCTCCTAAGAGTCTACCTACATTGGTAAATATGAAAAAAATGACTTCCGATTCGGTCATTCTAATTGCTGGCTATGTTTGTAATGCAATGCAATTAACATTTAGCGATGAATCTGTATATGACATTTTGTATACTCCGTTAATTATTCCAACCATTTCCTACTTTGAAATGGCATTTAAAGATATTCCAGGGTTAGTGCTTTCTTATTCTATCACCACAAAAAAAGGTGTAACAGTAAGGTATAAGGCAACACAGGTTGATTTAAGTCCAATTACATTGAATCAATTTGAAATTAATAAAAACGAGTATCAAATACTTGATAAATAGCCTTCCTAATTAAGGTTGGGAAGGAGAAGGTGTTTTAAATCTAGGTAACACCATTTTGTATCTGTAAGGAATTACATAAGAAATATTTCCTTTGTTGAACTTTAAGTAATTGGCATTTGTATTACTACCTGCCATTCCTTTAAATTCTAAACTTGATCTTAAAGTATAAAAAGTAGAAGTCTTCAAAGAAGCTGAGCCAATATTCTTTAAGCTATACTTTTCTGCAATTGAATTTGCATTAGCTTTTAATTCTGCATTGCTCAAAACAAGTGTACTAGCTTTTAGCTGGCTATTGATTAAAATAGTCAGACATCCAATGAATAGTATTTGTTTGATGGTACGCATGGTTATTACGAAGATAAGTAAACTAGTAGATTCTTTAAAAAAATATTTTAAACCCTTTTTGGGCCAATGTGAAGAACAAAATATGGCCAAATCAAGCCTAGTAACTATATTTAATATGATCATTATTGAAGATCATTTAAAACATAAATGATTGAAAATCAGTGATTTTTACTAAACCCTATAATCTAATCAGCCATGTTCGAACCGCAAAGAGACGAAGAAGGAGGAGATATCCAGGATTTATTACAGCGTTTTCAAAACTTGAAGAACGGAAGAGCCAATGCCTATATTGAGGAAGATGATTTTGAGCGTATTATTGAGCATTTGGACGAAAAAGATGAAATTGTTGACGCCATTGAAGCTGCCGATTTCGGATTGGAGCAATATCCTCATTCTGCTTTATTGATGATAAAAAAAGCAGATTTATTATTAGCCACTAGGAAATACAAAGAGGCACTTAAATTATTAGATGCCGCAACCTTATACGATCACAAAGAAATGAATCTGTTTATTTTAAAAACAGATGCTTATTTAGCTTTGGATCAACCAGAGAAAGCGATTGTGCTTTTGCAAGAAGCTTTGCATTTATTTGAAGGTGCCGAAAGAACAGAAGTCCTATTTGAATTAGCAGATGTATATGATGATCATGAAGCTTTCGATAAAGTATTTGATTGCTTACAATTAATACTTGAAGAAGATCCAAATAATGAAGAAGCTTTATATAAAATTTGTTTTTGGACAGATTTTACTGGAAGAAATGAAGAGAGTATAAGATTGCATGAACGCATCATCAACGAACAACCCTATAATGCTTTAGCTTGGTTTAATTTGGCAGCATCTTACCAAGGTTTAAAATTATATGAAAAAGCGATAGATGCGTATCAGTATGCGATAGTCATTGATGAAAAGTTTGATTATGCTTATCGTAATATGGGTGATGCTTATTTACGATTGAGAAAATACAAAGAAGCTATTGAAGCATTAGAAAAAGTGCTGGAATTATCAAGGCCTGAAGATGTAATTTATGAAGCCATTGGACATTGCTATCATAGAATGAAAAATTATGCACAAGCAAGATTCCATTATAAAAAAGCGGTGCATTTAAATCCGGATGATAGCAGATTGTATCAAAAAATAGCAAGTACTTACATGCAAGAAGGTCATTGGGAAATGGCTATTAAGCAAATGGAGCATGCTTTACGCATACATAAACATATCAACGAATACTATATACAATTAGGCGAATGTTATATGCAACTTGGTCAATATGTTGAAGCCGCTGGTTATTTTGGAACTGTGGTTGCTAATAAGCCTAAACAAATTGCAGGTTGGGAATATTTAATTAGAAGTTTAATGGCCAATGATCAATTGGATGCTGCATTGGAACAAACAGAACTAGCTTATATTTCTACTCAAGGAAAAACATTATTCATTTACTATAGAAGCGCTATTTTATTTAAAATGGATAAGCCAAATGAGGGGTTGTTACAACTAGAAATGGCTTTATCTAAATCTCCAAAATGGCTAAATAAATTTGTAAAATTTTATCCAGAAGTAGTGCAGGATGCCAAAGTGATGACTTTGCTCAGTCAATACAAAAAGAGTAAGAAGAGCAAGGGTTCTTGATAAATTTTAAAGTAACTTTGCAATAAAATAGTTAAACATGAATTTTAACTTAAGTCAAATCCCGGAAAGAACTACTCAGCCTCGTCAACATGGCTTAACAATGGTCATGGATAAGGGATTAAGTTATGCAGAAGCAGAAAATTTTATCAGTGTTGGTAAGCCACATACAGATATTGTAAAATTGGGATTTGGCACTTCATTTGTTACCCCTAATTTGAGAAAAAAAATAGAATTATATCAAAGCCATAATATTCCAGTTTATTTTGGTGGTACTTTATTTGAAGCTTTTTTGATTCGTAATCAAATGGAAGATTATATTGCCATGTGTAAGGATTATGGTATTGGTGTAATTGAAGTAAGTGATGGATCTATTGAAATTCCTCATTCAGAAAAATGTGGTCATATTGAAAAGATTGCCAAGTTCGCCAAAGTATTAAGCGAGGTAGGTAGTAAAGATGCAGCACATATTATTCCACCTTATAAATGGATTGAATTAATGAGTGCAGAGTTAAGTGCAGGTGCGTCTTATGTCATTGCAGAAGCAAGAGAAGCGGGAAATGTGGGAATTTATAGAGGTAGCGGTGAAGTAAGAGAAGGTTTGGTGCAAGAAATTTTAACCAAGATACCAGCAGAGAAAATTATTTGGGAAGCACCTCAAAAAGCGCAACAATTATATTTTCTAGAATTAATTGGGTGTAATGTAAACTTAGGAAATATAGCACCTACTGAAATTATTCCATTAGAAGCTATGAGAATTGGTTTAAGAGGAGACACTTTTCATTTATACCTAAATAAATAATAGTGCGTAAGTTTGGTTTAATTGGATTCCCTTTATCACATTCTTTTTCAAAAGGATTTTTTGCTGACAAATTTGCGAAAGAAAATATCGTAAATACACAATACGATAATTTTCCTATTGAAAGCATAGATCAGTTCAATGCTTTGTGGAATCTAGAACCTCAGTTAGAAGGTATTAATATTACTATTCCTCATAAAAAAGCAGTAATACCATTTTTAGACAATGCGTCATCTGTAGTTAAAGAGATCAATGCATGTAATTGTATTAGAAAGTATAATGGCAAATTATATGGATACAATACTGATGTTATTGGGTTTGAAAAATCTTTACAACCTTTTTTAAAAGCACATCATCAAAAAGCATTGATCTTGGGTACTGGTGGAGCTGCAGCAGCAGTCGCTTGGGTGCTTGAAAAATTAGGCATCACTTATCAATATGTTTCCAGAACAAATAAAGGAAAAAATGTCATTAGTTACGATGATTTAAATAGCTCAATATTATATGACCATCTTTTAATCATTAATACAAGTCCGGTGGGTATGTATCCTCACGTGAATGAAGCGCCTGCATTGGATTATACTGCTATTACGCCTGCACATCATTTGTATGAATTAATTTATAATCCTGCTGAAACTTTGTTTTTAACAAAAGGTAAAGGGCGTGGAGCTAGTATACAAAATGGTTTAGAAATGTTGCATTTGCAAGCCGAAGCTAGTTGGGAAATTTGGAATAGTGAAAAGCCTTTGGTACAATAATGTATTAATAGAAAAAATTATTGCTTTCTTAAAAATTCAAAAAGTTGAGTAACTGCTTTTTGTCTATGACTATAAATATTTTTTTCTTCCATATTCATTTGCGCAAAACTTTTTTGAGCACCTTCTGGAATAAAAATAGGATCATATCCAAAACCTTTTTCTCCCTGCATAGATAATAAGATGTCACCTTTACATATTCCTTCAAAATAATAAGTTTTACCTTGCCAAAATAAACAGATGACTGTTCTAAACTGTGCCTTTCTATTGGTCTTATTTTGTAACTCTTTTAATACTTTATCTATATTGGCTTGAAAATTTCTATCCTCACCAGCATACCTTGCACTTTTTACACCGGGAGCGCCATTTAATGCTTCAATTTCTAATCCAGTATCTTCACTAAAACAATTGGTTTTAGTGATATCAAATATTGTTTGAGCTTTCTCAAAAGCATTTTCATTTAAAGTAGCATGTGGTTCAGGAATATCTATGTTTATTCCTGCAGATTTCATGTCAATTATTTTAAAATCTTGTCCAACTAAAGATTGAATCTCTTCAATTTTATGTTGATTATTAGTAGCAAATATTAATTGATACATAAATGAAAATTACAACTCAAATATTTTCTTTAACACACTCCAAAGTTTTGCTTTTTCTTGCTTGGCTTCAATCCCTGTTCCTTGCATAGTAGATAATGCGTTACTAAATAAAATATGGGTCTCCCCCAATTGGGTTACTTTATACAATGTATTAGGAAGTTTTACTTTTAATTGAGAAGGATCAACTGCAAAAGACAATACTAAGGTTGAAGGTAATGCTTGTAAAATTTGATGTAATCCTACAGGTTGTTTCCCGATATTAATTAAAGCAATATCAGCGATAGTTAATCTACATGCATTTAAAATAGAAGTGAGTAAAATAAAGTCCATCTCGTTTAAATGAACCGAATTAGGATCATTCACAATGACCGTAATTTTTTTAGTGTGTTCTCCTAAAGATTTGATGGGCCCATCCCATTTTTCTTCTTTAATAACTTCAACGACAACCAAGCTGTCTTTGTATAAATCAACTATAACAGCATTGGATAATATGGTTTTATCGGCACTCATTAAATGGAAAATTAAATGAAATCAACCAATAAGAAAAATAACACTTGTAAGTCTTTGTTTTTTGTTGTTTCTTTGCAGTCAATATTGCTACCAATAAATAAATAGTTTATGTCTACTTCAACTTTCCCAGTGATTAAAAACACAGCTCCCAAATTGCCCAGTTTCAATATGGATGAAATCGCATTCGGTAAAAATTTTACCGATCATATGTTGGTGGCAGATTATGAAAATGGAGAATGGAAAAATGTTGTGATTAAACCATATGAACCATTACAGTTAGATCCATCTTGTGCAACATTACATTATGGTCAAACTATTTTTGAAGGTATCAAAGCTTTCAAAAATGAAAAAGA
>CAWULX010000043.1:0-9888 GCA_963923775.1 uncultured bacterium | reverse complement strand
CCTTTTGACTATTGTTTTAGATTTCACTCAAATCCTCCGCACTAGTTTCTAAGGGGTTACAAAATAAGTAATTTATTGAATGAACCAAATTTTAGGGGGTCATTTTTATATAAAATTTACCCTAAACTAACTGCTGTTGGTAGAAAGGAAAAAAGGAAGGGAGGTTTACTCGTATCTTAAGGCATTGATGGGGTTCAAAGAGGCTGCTTTCATTGCCGGATAAATACCTGCCACCAAGCCTACAACCGTACAAATAATAATACCAATAGCTACCCATGCCCATGGAATCACAAAGCCAGTATTTAATACCATGCTAAAAATATTACCAACCAATACACCCAAAATAATACCAAAAACAGCTCCCAACATACTGATTAAAATGCTTTCAAATAAGAATTGACGACGTACATCTTTTTTCTTGCCACCTATTGCTTTAATTAATCCTACTTCTCTTGTTCTTTCATTCACTGCTACCAACATGATATTCATTAAACCTATCGCAGCACCAATTAAAGTAATCATACCAATGGCCCCTGCAGCACCACTAATACCTGCTAAAAAGCCAATAAACATTTCTGCAAACTTATCGCTCTTATCAATGACAAAATTATCTGTTTCTGTAGGTATCAATCTTCTTGCTTTACGCATTTGATCTGTAGCTTCACCAATAGCTGGCTCTAATTCAGCAACATTATTTACCATCACCCCAATTTGATAAGAAGAATTGTTCTGGTATTGTCTTAAATTTTTAATCGAAGTAATGACTACATCATCCTGTCTCAACATAGCACTTGAACCCTTTGATTTTAATAAGCCAATCACTCTGTAAGGCTTTCCGGAAACTAATATAATTTTATCAACGCTTTTTTCTGGCTTTGAAGGAAATAATTTTGCAGCCACATTACTTCCTATTACTGCAACATTTCTTCCACTTTGAATATCTACCGAATTTAAATTTCTGCCCAAGGCCAATGTATATCCACTAACTGCTAAATAATTTTCATCAGCACCAAACATGCCAATTTGTGGATTGGTCTTTCTGTTTTTATAATGCAATTCGTTATTCCCATTTCCTCTTCTATAAACAGACACTATGGCTCTATTAAATCCATAATGTTCTTTGAAATAAGTAGACTCTTCTAATCTGATTACTTTATCTAAATTGGATTTTTTTTCTTTTTTGCCTTTTTTTGATTTGGAAAATTCTTCTCCTTGCGGCGGACCACCCATTCTGGCGTTCATCTCTTTGTATCTGATACTAAATGCATTCGCCCCCATAAAAGAGAAGTTCTCTTTTAAACTTTGATTCATCGCAGAGATGGCAGTGATGATGCCAATTAATGCCATAATACCAAAGGCAATAATGGCCACCGTAATGCCAGTTCTTAATTTGTTACTCTTAACTGTTCGCCAAGCCAATACAAAAGAATCCTGAAGGGTCATAATACAGTTTTTCCTGAAACCTAAAGGTAGGACAGATTAAACGATGTGGACATTAAAGCCCGGTTTATTTGAGGAACGGCTAAAAGTATAGATAATTGAACAATAGGTTAGGGAAAACACCTAAAATCAACAATATAACTGCCAAAACCAGCAATTTATACGTGTAGCTAGAAGAAACCTCTTTGATTGCAGGAGTGCCTTGAACAAAGTACATTGCTTGAATTAATTTGAAATAGTAATAAACACTCACTGCTGCGAATAGCACAGCAATAATTACTATCCATAATCCTGCACCAGCAGTTAAAATGGCATTTAACATATAATATTTAGCGAAGAAACCTCCAGTCAAAGGAATACCCGCTAAGGATAATAAAAACACAGTAGTGACAAAAGCCAATAATGGATTAGACTTTCCTAAACCATTAAATGCTTCAAATCCATAATCTTTCATTTTCACTAGTACTGAGAAAATACCAATAGAAGCAATGGAGTATGCCACTGCATATAGTAAAATTCCTTCGTTAGCAAAATCAGATACGCCATATACTGCAAACAACATAAAGCCCGCCTGCGCAATACTAGAATAAGACAACATTCTCTTCACGCTTCTTTGAAACACTGCAGAGATATTGCCCACAAATAAAGTGGCTATGATCACAAAATTTAGTAATAATTCCCATGAATTACCTAAGGCTTTTGCTTGAGCGTGAAAGATGCCAATGAAAGCAATAAATCCTGCAGCTTTAACGATTGTTGCCATGAATCCTGTAAAAACAGTAGGTGCCCCATCGTATACATCAGGAGTCCAAAAGTGAAAAGGTGCTGCAGACACTTTAAAATTCATTGCTGCAAAAATTAAAATTAATCCTGCAGACAATAAATATTGTTCCATTGCAATTCCCTTGGAAGGAACAATCATGGGAGCTTGTAATTGAAAGCTACCGATAGCACCATAACATAAAGTGATCCCTAATAATAAAATGCCTGTAGAGAAAGAGCCCATTAAGAAATACTTCAAAGAAGCTTCATTACTCAATAAATTCTTTTTATCCGATCCTGTTAAAATATATAAAGGAATAGAAAGAATTTCAATTCCAATAAATAACATTAATAAATTATCAAAAGAAGTTAAAATACTTGCGCCACATAATATAAAGAAGAACAACGCATAAAAATCTGCAGCTTGATGTCCTATTGCTTCAACTTCTTCAGCATTAATAAACAAGTATAAAAAAGTAAGAATAAATAATAACATATTAGCATACAAACCAAACCTGGTAAAGGCTAACATACCCTTTGCAGGGATGTCTACAACATACCATCCATTAATATGAGCTAGGTTGGCAAAAATTAAAATTAATAACCCCACTAATGCAAGATTTTTTTGCAAACCCTCGCTCTTAAAAATCCAAGAGCTAAACATCATTACCACACCTAATAAAGCAGAAACTATAATTGCGTTCATTGCTAATTCTTTTAAATTATTTTACAAATAATTGTAATAAAGTATCTTTTGTTAAATCAAATAAAGGTTGAGGATAAACACCTGTTACAAAAACAATAATGATTAAAATAATCAAGACTGCTTGTGCTGGTTGATTACTACTCATTTTCTGAATGGCTGTACTTACTTCTCCATATGCCACTTTTTGCACCATATTTAATGTATAGATGGCTGCCAAAACAACACTTACTCCAGCTGCTGCAGCCATCCATGGATTTACTTGGAATAAACTATTAAACATTAAAAATTCTCCTACAAATGCATTGGTTAATGGCAAGGCAATATTGGCAAAAGAAAAGGCTACCAATAATATAGCTAAAGTAGGTTGCTTTTTAGCTAATCCTCCCATTTCAGATAATAACTTGGTACCAGCTTGTTGTTCAATGATGTCTGCGATAATCCATAAACCAATTACATTAATACCATGAGAAAACAATTGTACCAACACACCTTGTGTACCAAAAGTATTATTGGCAAAAATTGCAGCACTCATTAATCCAATATGTGCAATAGAAGAATAGGCTATTAATTTTTTGATATTGTCTTGACGAATAGCAAGGAATGAAGCGTATAAAATTCCAATAATGGATATAACCATTACAAAATGAGTATGCGCACTAAATGCATTTGGGAATAAAGGCATTAACCATCTTAATACACCATATAAACCCATTTTAACCATCACTGCACTTAATACCATAGTAACAGATGTAGGTGATTGATCATATGCATCTGGCTGCCAAGTGTGTAGTGGGAAAATAGGCATTTTAATAGCGAAGGCTACAAAGAATAAAGCAAATGCAAGTACCTGCTGTGCCGGATTGAAAGAAGCTGTTTTAAAGCTGCTCAATAAGAAATTATGCTCTTTGGTATGCATATAAACAAAGATGATACCAATTAACATTAACAAAGACCCTAAGAAAGTGTAAATAAAGAATTTAAAAGTAACTGCAATTCTTTTTTCTCCGCCCCAAATTGAACATAAAAAATAAACAGGGATTAAGGCTAATTCCCAAAAGAAGTAAAATAACAATGCATCACCTGCTAAAAACACACCCATTAATCCGGCTTGGGTAAACAACATCAAGGATAAAAAGATATTTTTTTGTGCTACTTGATTTTTGTTAGTTGCAATAAAAATAGCTGGAAAACTAATTGAGGTTAATAAGATTAATATTTTAGCCAATCCATCCACTTGTAAAACAAAACGGCTATTTAATACTGGTATCCAAGCAAAATCAACACTTGGTACATTATTCAAAATTATATTCACTGCTGCAGTTAAGCTAGCTATACTTGCAACAATAGCAATGTCTTGAGCTCTTTTTTCGTGCTTGATAAAAAGCAATGCTAAAGCAGCAACAATTGGTATAATTAAAAAAGAAAGTAAAAACATAATTACCGTTTATTTATGAGTCATTTGATAAAGAAATCTAAGAATAGCTAAGTCATTAAACCATAGTACGAACATCAATACCAATGCCAATACCATGAATAAAATATAATAGCCAACTTGACCACTTTGTATTAATCTAATTTGTCTTGCACTATACTGTACTAGTTTTCCTGTACCATTCACTGCACCATCAATTACTTTTTTCTCTATAATTTCTTTTAAGAATCCAGCAAATTTATTCAATGGCTCTACAATTACATTATTGTATAATTCGTCGATATACCATTTATCATAAAAGAATTTACCTAAAGCAGTTGTTGGTTCTTGATCGGCTTGCTTTTTATAACGATTCACCGCAATCAACAAAGCGATAATAGCAATGGTTACAGATACTCCCATTAAAATCCATTCTGTCTCATGAGATAAATGAGCTTCATGTGCTTCTCCTATAATAGGAACTAATTGATGTGATAACCAATGGTTGCCTCCCATTAATGCAGGAATACCTAATGCTCCTGCAATAGCACTTGCAATAGCCAATAAGATCAAAGGCAATGTCATTGCAAATGGGCTCTCATGTAAATGATGCTCTTGCTCATGCGTGCCTCTAAATTGACCTAAGAAAGTTGTAGCATATAAACGGAACATATAAAAAGCAGTCATGGCTGCACCAATTACTCCTAATGCCCAATAGATTGGGCTCTTTGCAAATGCAGCTGCTAAGATTTCGTCTTTAGAAAAGAACCCACTAAATGGAGGAACACCAGCAATGGCGATACACGCTATCAAGAAAGTAATATGTGTAATAGGTAGTTTAGCTTTTAATCCACCCATTTTACGAATATCTTGTTCATGATGCATTGCATGAATTACAGATCCTGCACCCAAGAATAACAAAGCTTTAAAGAAAGCATGTGTGATTACATGAAAAACTGCGCCAGAATATGCACCCACACCCAAGCCTAAAAACATATAGCCTAATTGACTTACTGTTGAATAAGCCAATACCTTTTTAATATCGTTTTGCTTTAATGCAATAGTTGCAGATAATAATGCAGTACTAATACCAACAATCGCAATCACATGTTGCGTTAATTCACTTGCGCTAAATAAAAGATTCGCTCTAGTGATCATATAAATACCCGCAGTTACCATGGTAGCAGCATGAATCAATGCCGACACTGGTGTAGGACCAGCCATCGCATCTGGCAACCAAGTAAACAAAGGTATTTGCGCACTCTTACCCATTGCACCCACAAACAATAATAAAGTGATTGCCGTAATATCTCCAGAAGATAATTTAGCCAAACTTTCTGCAGTAAATACTTCAGCATAACTAACTGTTCCCAATTTTACTATCAGCCAGAAAATAGCTAACAAGAAACCTAAATCTCCTATTCTATTCATGATAAATGCCTTCTTAGCGGCATAATTAAATGCAGCATTAGAGAACCAATAGCCAATTAATAAATAAGAACATAATCCTACTCCTTCCCATCCAATAAACATGATTACAAAGTTGTCACCTAATACCAATAACAACATGGAAAAGATAAATAAATTCAAATAGGCAAAATAGCGTGCATAATGAGGGGCTTCCTCTTCATGCATATAAGCGGTAGAATATAGATGTATCAATGTTCCCACGCCAGTAATCACTAATAAGAACAAACTTGATAAAGCATCTACTTTAAAATCAAAAGGAATTTTGAAACTACCAGTAATGATAAAATCAAAATAATGAACAGTAATTGCCCCTTGCTCTTGCACATTGATAAACGCCAAGATGCTAAATATAAAAGAACATAAAATATAACCAGTGGCTTTGTAAGCAACTACTTTCTTACTCCAAAAATTACGACCTAATCCATTGAATAAAAATCCAACTAAAGGCCATAGTATAATAAACGCTATAATTACTTTCATGCGAAACGAATTAGTTCTTTAATCTATTTAAGAAATTGATATCTACCGAATGCGTATTTCTATACATCATTACAATAATTGCTAAGCCAACACTTACTTCAGCAGCAGCTACCACCATAATAAAGAATACAAATATTTGCGCATCAATACCTATTATAGTAGCAGGTGCATTTAAGTAGGCAGATCCATTATACATTTTAGAGAATGCCACCAACAATAGATTTACTGCATTCAACATTAATTCAATACACATAAATACAATAATAGCATTGCGACGTACTAAAACGCCAATTACACCAATGCTAAACAATGTCAAACACAAATAGATATAATTTAATATAGGCATATCCTAATAATTTTATTTTTTACCAATAATTACCGCCCCTACCATCGCACTTAAAAACAACACACTACTAATTTCAAATGGTACCACATAATCATTAAATAACGCTTTTCCCAATGGATGAATTAATCCAATAGTACCTTCTTTTAACAACACGGTTTTTTCTTGTAATTGACTAGTTTGTTTTACCAATGCAATTAATAAGGTTAAGAAACTACCTCCAGCAATAACGCCAATAAATTTTACCAAATGTTGTTTTTGTGGCTCTTTGTCTTTCTTTACATTCATTAACATGATTACAAATAAAAACAATACCATGATAGCCCCGGCATAAACAATGATGTTTACTATTGCCAAGAACTGCGCATTTAGTAAAATATAATGCCCTGAAATAGCAAAGAATACTAAGATTAACCAAAGTACACTATGAATAGGGTTCTTACTTATTAAAACCATTACAGCGCTTGCAATTGCAAATGCTGATAATGCGTAAAATAAAATTTCTAATGTGTTCATATAATTATGCTTCTACTCCTTTTGCTGCTGCAAAAGCCGCTGCTTCTGTAGTAGGGTTAGGAATTAACAAATCGTTTTTACTATAAATAAAACCTTTGCGATTATAATTTGCAGGCGCAAAAGTTTCGCTTAAATAAATAGCATCTTTTGGACATGCTTCCTCACATAAGCCACAGAAAATGCAACGCAACATATTGATTTCATATTTTGCCGCATATTTTTCCTCTCTATATAAATGCTCCTCGCCCTCTACACGCTCGGCAGCCTCCATAGTAATCGCTTCTGCTGGACAAGCTACTGCACATAAACCACATGCTGTACAACGCTCTCTACCTGCTTCGTCTCTATTTAATACATGTAGCCCTCTAAATACGGGACTAAACTCACGCTTTTGTTCAGGGTATTTAATAGTCGGTTGTTTTTTAAACATATGACTAAACGTAATAAACATACCCTTAATGATATTAATTAAATACAAGCGTTCCCAGAAACTCATTGGAGCTCTATTCACTGCTTGTGCTTTATTGGTAAGTGGTTGCATATTAATATGAATACTTTTTAAATTATAATTTGGCTAAAATCACAGCGCCCGTTAATAATAGATTAAATAATGCCAAAGGAATCATTGTTCTCCAACCTAAATTCATCAATTGGTCGTATCTGAATCTTGGGATAGTCCAACGAATCCACATAAATAAGAAGATAAATAAAACAATCTTAATTAATAAGGTTCCAACGCCAATTAATGCAGCAATATTAGGTGCCACAGTTGCTTCGTTAAAGAATGGCAAGTCGTATCCGCCAAAATACATGGACGCCATAATCGCACTACTCATAATCATATTGATGTATTCTGCAAATAAGTAAAAACCTAATTTCATAGAAGAGTATTCTTGGTGGTAACCAAAATTCAATTCGTTTTCTGCTTCAGGTAAATCAAAAGGGGTTCTATTACATTCAGCTAATGCAGCAATAAAAAATAAAAGAAAGCCTAATGGTTGGTAAACGATATTCCACCATTTTCCATCTACTTGTTGTTCAACAATTGTTTTTAAACTTAAAGAGCCGGTTGTCATTAATAATGCAATCAATGCCAAGCCCATTGCTAATTCATAACTAATGGCTTGTGATGCTGCTCTTAATGCAGACATTAAAGAGAATTTGTTATTTGAAGCCCAGCCTCCAATCATAATACCATATACTCCCATACTCACCACAGCAAATACATATAAAATACCAATGTTCACATCGGCAATTTGTAATTCAACATGACGACCAAATACATCTATTGCTGTCCCCCAAGGTATTACCGCACAAGTCATTAAACTTGCCGTCATCGCCAGGCCTGGTCCCAAAATAAATAACCACTTATTGGCATTTGATGGAATAATCTCTTCTTTTGAAATTAATTTAAGTCCATCTGCCAAAGGTTGCAATAATCCAAAAGGTCCTGCACGGCTTGGTCCTGGACGATCTTGCAAAATAGCTGCTACTTTACGTTCACCAAAAGTGGTATATAAGGCAATACCCAAACTAGCAAAAACAATAATGGCGATCATTATTAATTTTTCTATGATAAATGCCCAATCAAATGAAAGAATTGTCATGCTATAATCAATTAAGCTTTGTTATTGTTAAATGTGTCTCCATGAGAAGGACCCTTGATTTGACTCAACTGAATAGATGGCTTATTCACTTCACTTTGATCATGAATATCCATTAATAATTGAGGTGTTCTTCCATCATTCACTGCAGTAAAAGTTTCTTTAGGTTTTGTTGTACCAATCTTACCTGCATAATGACCTTGTGCAATCACCGAATGTCTGCTAATTTCACGTGGTCCTTCAATTACCCAATCAGAAGTTTGTTTTTTATCAAATCTACATGTGTTGCAAATCCACCCTGGTTGCCCCTCTGGTGTATCTTCAATTTCTCCCCACTCATCTTTTCTTGCAGTTACTCTAAATACTTCGTCTCCTCTATTCCATAATGTTACTCTACCAGAACAAGTTGGACAGTCTCTATACGCATCCATTGGTTTTAAGAACCAAACCCTGTTTTTAAATCTAAATGTTTTATCTGTCAATGCACCTACAGGACAAACATCAATAACGTTACCTATAAATTCATTTTCTAAACTCTTTTCAATATGAGTAGCAATTTCTGCATGATCGCCTCTGTCTAAAACACCGTGCTCACGCTTATTGGTTAATTGATCTGCCGTGAATACACAACGGTAACATAAAATACAACGCGTCATGTGTAATTGTATGTTCTTACCTAAATCATGTTTCTTAAATGTTCTTCTTTGAAACTCATATCTAGTTCCTGCCTTGCCATGTTCAAAACTTAAATCTTGTAAATGACACTCGCCTGCCTGATCACAGATAGGACAATCCAAAGGATGATTTAATAACAAAAACTCTACTACACCTGCTCTTGCGTCCACTACTTTTTCGCTGGTAATATTTTTTACTTCCATTCCATCCATCACTGTTGTTCTACATGAAGCAACTAGTTTTGGCATTGGACGAGGATCTTTTTCAGAACCTTTAGATACTTCCACTAAACAGGTTCTACATTTACCACCACTACCTTTTAATTTGCTATAAAAGCACATTGCAGGAGGTGCTACTTCTCCGCCAATTTGACGCGCAGCTTGTAATATCGTTGTTCCTGCTGGAACTTCGATGGTGATCCCGTCTACGGTTACTTTAAATAATGTTTGTTCGCTCATAGTTTATCTTTCTATGTTATGCA
>CAWULX010000042.1:0-9900 GCA_963923775.1 uncultured bacterium | reverse complement strand
GAAACAAATGGTGATTTTGAAGCTGCAATTGATTGGTTACGTAAGCAAGGTCAAAAAGTGGCTGCTAAGCGTAGTGATCGTGAAGCAAAAGAAGGTGTAATCATTGCACAAACTTCTGCGGATAACAAAACTGGTTTTGTGGTATGTATTTCTTGTGAAACAGATTTCGTTTCTAAGAATGCAGACTTCGTTGCATTTGCACAAAGCATTGCTGATGCTGCAGTTGCAAACAATGTAAAAACTGCTGAAGAATTAAATGAAGTATCTGTAAACGGTTCTAAAGTTGCTGACTTAATCAATGATAAATTAGCTTCTATCGGTGAAAAAATCGGTATTGCTAAATTTGAAAGAGTAGATGCTCCTTTTGTAGCATCTTATATTCACGGTGCATACAGAATGGGTGTATTAGTAGCTTTAACAGCTACAAATGCAGAATTAGGTAAAGACTTAGCAATGCAAATTGCTGCAATGAATCCAGTAGCGGTTGATCCAGAATCAGTACCTGCTGAAACAGTAGAGCGTGAAAGAGCAATCATTATTGATACAATGAAAGCAGATCCTAAAATGGCTGGTAAACCAGAAGATATGATTGCTAAAATTGCTGAAGGTAAGATTGGTGCTTTCTTTAAAGAGCAAACTTTATTGGCTCAAGCATTCGTGAAAGATGGTTCTAAGTCAGTAGGTGACCATATTAAATCTGTGGACGGCTCAATCAAAGTAACAGAGTTTAAGCGTGTTGCTTTAGGTTAAGAATAAAAAAAGGTAAGAATATACTTTTTTTATTCTTCCTACTCTAATGATTTTTTCAAAGCCCCCCATAAACGGGGGCTTTGAGTTTTTAGGGCTCCCAACGGGGCCCTTTTTATTTGCCCAAAGGCTTATTTTCCATTCATATAAAACCCTGCAAAGCTTATTCAAAATTTGTATCTTGCAAGTATAAATCTGTCTAACTATGCAGCCAAAGTACAAACGCGTCTTATTGAAATTATCGGGAGAAGCTTTATTGGGAAATGAAAGAAATGGAGATCCATTTAATCCAAAGATCATCGAACAATATGCCAATGAGATAAAAGAGTTAGTAGCCTTAGGTATTGAAGTAGCGATTGTGATAGGTGGAGGAAATATTTATAGAGGCATGAACGAGGCTGATAGCGGTATCGAGAGAGCACATGGAGATTATATGGGCATGTTAGCCACCGTAATCAATGCAATGGCAATTCAAGCCATGTTAGAAAAAATTGGCGTGTATACAAGATTACAATCAGCTATCAATATGGAACAAGTAGCTGAACCATATATAAGAAGAAAAGCATTAAGACATTTAGAGAAAGGAAGAGTAGTGATCTTTGGAGCAGGTACTGGTAACCCTTATTTCACAACAGATACAGCGGGATCATTAAGAGCGATTGAAATGAAGGCGGATGTGATTTTAAAAGGTACAAGAGTGGATGGTGTTTATGATGCAGATCCAGAGAAAAATCCAACTGCTAAAAAGTTTGAGACTATCAGTTTCCAAGAATGTATATCTAAGAATTTGAAAGTGATGGATATGACCGCTTTCACATTATGTATGGAAAACAAGTTACCTATCATCGTATTTGATATGAACAAAGCAGGTAACTTAATTAAAATTGTAAAAGGTGAATCAGTAGGTACATTGGTTCAATAATCATATTGTATGCAAAAATATAGAGTTCTATTGGTGTTATTAGCAATTGTGTTTAGTAATGTAATCAATGCACAAGAAAAATTAAGTTTAACAGACGCAGTCAAAATAGCTATTCAAAATAGCTATGATATTAAGTTGGTAGAAAATACCGTAGCAGTGGCAAAAAATAATAATAGCTATGGAGTAGCGGGTGGATTACCGACAGTATCAAGTACAGCAACTAATAATAATACACAATCAACTATTCATCAAACTTTTCCTGATCCATCAAGAAATACTACAAGAAGTGGTGTAGAAGGAACTACAGTAAACGGAAGTTTGAATGTAAGCATGATTTTATTCAATGGCTTTAGAGTAGCTGCAACAAAAGATAGATTAGAGAGTATTGAAAAACAAACTGCTGCAACATTGCAAAACCAAATGCTTAACACGAGTAGTGTTGTGATGCAACAATATTATAATGTGGTAAGACAGGAAGCTTATTTAAAAACGATTCTTAAATCTATTGAAGCATCTGAGCAAAGAGTTGCGATTGTAAAAACAAGACAACAAGTGGGTGTAGCTAATCAAGCAGATGTATTACAATCAAATATAGATTTGAATGCTTTATTGCAAGCAAAAGAAAATCAACTATTAGTAATAGATCAAGCTAAAGCAGATTTATATAATAGCATGGTAGTGCCAGCCAATTCAAATTACACATTTGATCAAGCCATTACGGTAGATCAAAATATTAAGATGGCAGAAGTAGAAGCAAAGATGAAAGATCATCCTCTATTACAATCAGCACAACAATTGGTGAATGTAAATCAGTTTATAGAAAAAGAAACTAGAGCAACCATGTATCCAACGCTGAGAGCCAATACTGGATATACTTATAGTAGCAATAAATCAGGTGCAGGTTTTATCTTATTGAATGAAAGCTATGGTCCCTTTTTAGGAATCAACTTAGCATTACCCATTTATAATGGTGGAGCCAACAAGAGAGCCTATAATAATGCGAAGATTGCAACAAACACTGCAAAATTACAATTAGAGAATGCTACACTAGATTTAAATACGGAGTTATTTAAGACTTATAAAAACTATTTAAATAGTATTAAGCAAACACCAATAGAGCAAGACAATTATAAAATGTCTCAAGAACTATTAGGGTTAGTCATGCAAAAATACCAATTAGGTCAGGCTACTATGGTGGATGTAAAACAAGCACAACAAAGTTTTGAAGCTGCTGGATTTAGATTAACAAGCTTACAGTTTACTGCAAAAATTGCTGAGATCGAATTAAAGAGATTGTCCAATCAGTTAAGTTTCTAAACTTATACTTCATGGCATCCTTAACAGTAAAAGCGCCTGGAAGAATTAATTTAATTGGGGAGCATACTGATTACAATGATGGATTTGTGATGCCTGCTGCTATTCAAAAAGCAGCTACTGTTTTTATAGAAACAAGATCAGATAAGGCCATTCATTTATTTGCGGAAGACCTTCAAGATACATACATATTAAGTTTAGATACTATTGCCAAGTCATCTAAAGACTGGGCTAATTATATCATTGGCGTTATTGCACAATTTCAAAAACAAGTAACACTTCCTTCTGGCTTTAACATTCGATTAAAAAGTGATGTGCCCATTGGTGCAGGCTTATCAAGTTCCGCAGCTATAGAGTGTGCAGTGGCGTATGCTTTGAATGAATTATTTGCTTTTGGTTTTGATCAAATGCAATTAACCAAAATGGCACAAAAAGCAGAACATGAGTATGCAGGTGTTTTATGTGGTATCATGGATCAGTTTGCAAGTATGTTTGGTAAAAAAGATCAGGTACTACTTTTAGATTGTAAAACAATGGACTATCAATATTACCCTTTACAACTAGAAGGGTATGATATAGTACTATTAGATACTAAAATCAAACATGCATTAGCGAATAGTGAATACAATACCAGAAGAAAAGAATGTGAACATGGGATTCAATTTATTCAACAACAATATCCATTAGTCAATAGTTTAAGAGACGTTAGTATAGATATGCTGAATGAGTTAGTCGACAAAGCTAAGTTTCCAAAAGAATATAATCGATGTAAATATGTTATTGAGGAAATTGCCAGAACACAAGCTGCAGCCATTGATTTAAAAGAGGGACAGCTAGAAGCTTTTGGTCAAAAAATGTTTGCTACACATGAGGGCCTTTCTAACTTATATGAAGTAAGTTCTCCAGAACTAGATTTTTTAGTGAATGAGGTGAAAGATAATACTAATGTGATAGGGGCTAGAATGATGGGTGGAGGATTTGGTGGATGTACAATTAACCTAATAAAGAAAGAGGCCACCGCTTTTGTTGTACAAAAGCTAGTGGCCTCTTATCAAAATATATTTCAGAAATCATTACAACATTATATCGTTGCTATTTCTGATGGAGCTGGTTTAATTTAGAACCAAGATCCATTAAATGTTGCATCTGCATCATTCTTTGCATTTCTTCTTGCAACATTTTTTCTTTGAATCCATGTTGTCACCAACATTAAAGGAATAAAGATAAATGTTAAAGGAGGAATACCCAACATGCTAATCCACTTGCCACCAAAATGACGACGCATTGGTCTTCTCAAGCGTTCAGCTATTAAGTACATTCCAGGTACAATGAACAAAGTCATAAAGAATGCAAAGATCAATCCAAAAATTAATGTCCAGCTTAATGGTTTCCAGAAAGCAACATTATCACCACCAAAGAAGATATGTGGGTTTAACTCGCTAAATAAAGTAACAAAGTTGATATTGAATCCAACGGCAATAGGAATAAAACCAAGTATCGCTGCTAATGCAGTTAACATAACTGGAATAATTCTTGTTTTACCTGCTTGGATTACGGCTTCTTTTGTTTTGTAACCTCTAGCTCTTAATTCATCAGCAAATTCAATTACCAAGATACCATTCTTTACTACAATACCTGCTAATCCTACAATACCTAATCCAGTCATTACACCAGATACCTTCATTCCGAATATAGAGAATCCTAAGAATACACCAATAATACTAAATAAGATCTCGGTTAAAATGATTACTGATTTAGATATAGAATTAAACTGTAAAACTAAAGTGAATAAGATTAACATTAATGCAATTACTAATGCTTTACCTAAGAAAGCTACTGTTTCTATTTGTTGTTCGTTCTCACCAGTTTGCTTAACAGTTACACCATCAGCAATTCCCTTAAAGTTTGAAATGTATTGTGCAATAGCTGCGTTTACTGTGGTAGGACTATAACCTTTATCCATCAATACATTAGAGCTTAATTGAATTAATCTTTTTTGATCTTTTCTTTTAATGCTACCCAAAGTACTGGTTGGTTCTACTTTTACTAAACTGCTTATAGGAATATTTTTTACCATACCACCAGCTGCCATATCTCTAAAAGATAAACGCATGTTTAATAAATCAACTAGATTATTTCTTTGAAGCTCTTCACTTCTTAATTGAATCTTGTATTCTTCTTTGCCATCTTTAATTTTAGAAACTTCCTTACCAAATAAGGCCGTTCTAATTTGCATACCCACTTGAGCACTGCTTACACCTTCTGCTAACGCACGGTCTCTGTCAATTGTTAAAGTTAATTCTGGATTTTGTAAATCAACATCCATTTTTAATACATTAATACCAGGTATTTGAGCTGCATCTAAATAATTCTTTAATTCAACAGCAGTTTTTACTAATTTGTCAAAGTCTTCACCTTGAATTTCAATATTTACTGGAGGATCAGTTGGAGGACCACTTGATTCTTGGTCAACAGAAATTTCTGCTCCAGGTATTCCCTTTAATTCATTTCTTAGACTCTCTAAATATGGTGCTGTAGATTTTCCGTGACGCTTTTCAAATTCAACAAAATTCACTTGAATACGACCTAATTCTGAACGCGTACTTCTATCACCTCTCATAGGATCACCGGCACCTACTGCCACATTACTAATAATACTTTCTACTAAAGTATTTTTTGATTTATCATTTTCTAAAACCTTATTCACTTTAGCTTCTAATACTCTTGTAACAGAATCTGTATAATTTACATTTGCACCTGAAGGTAATTTTAAATAAACATATACTTGGTTTGGATCTCCTTTAGGGAAGAATTCAATGCCCACTCTACCAGTGGCAACACTAATTCCTAAGATCACAAAAGATAATATCAATAAAACAAAAGTTCCAATTAACAATTTTACTGGTCTCCATCCACCCAACGCTCTTCTTAAACCAGTTTCATACAAATCCATCATTTTAGGAAGTGTCTTGGTTTGGAAGCTAATAATCATATCATTAATGAAATACTTATTAGCAATAACAAGAATCATCACAAAAATTAATAAGTTACCTAAGAAAGTAAATCCTGCGATATCTAATAAAACACCTACAGCTACTGGAATCCAAAAATTCTTCTTTTTGAACATTGCACTCTTGGGTTCATCTACCACAGTGTCGTTCTCATGGTTCATGAAGTCTACTGCAAATACAGGGTTCATGATAAAGGCCACTACCAAAGATGCAGCCAATGTAAAAATTAACATAGCTGGTAAATACACCATGAATTTACCGATGATCCCAGGCCAGAATAATAAAGGGAAGAAAGGTGCTAAAGTAGTAATTGTTCCTGCTAATACTGGAATGAACACTTCTCCAGCAGCCATTTTTGCAGATGTTGTGGCCGTTAATTTACCTTTTCCTTGAACAAAGATTCTGTGAGTGTTTTCAATTACTACAATGGCATCATCTACAATAATACCTAAACCAAATAGCAATGCAAACAATACCATAAAGTTTAAAGTAATATGTGAACCTACCACTAAATCACCAGCAGGTAAAAACACAAAAGCAACAAACATACTTAATGGGACAGACAATGCCACAAAGAAGGCATTGGTTACACCCATAAAGAACATCAATACCAATAATACCAATATAAATCCAATCACAATAGAGTTTACCAATTCAGTGAAAGAACTTCTTGTACGAATACTTTGATCACCAGAAATTACAACTTTAAGGTCTTTCGGTAAATCATTGATAGAAGCTTCTTCTACAGCTTTTTTAACTGCATCAGAAGTGGCAATCAAATTTTCACCATTACGCTTGATAATATTTAAAGTCAATACATTTTTACCATCTAATCGTGCAAAGCTTGCAGTGTTTTTAATGGTATCGATAATATTAGCAACATCTTTTAAGTAAATAGGGGCGCCATTAGTATTACGAACAATAATATTTGAGATATCATTAGCATTTTTTAATTGACCCTTTAATTGAAGGTTACGCTGCATATTACCTACCTCTAATAATCCACCCGATAAATCAAGGTTTTCTCTTTGAATTGCTGCACTGATATCATCAAAAGTGATACCAGCAGTTTGCATACGGTAATTATCTACATTAATTTGAAACTCTCTTTCAGGTGCTCCTACTAAATCAATTCTATTAATTTGAGGAATACCTTCTAGTTTGTCTTTCAAATCATCGGCGTACTTCTTTAATTGAACAGTATTGTAATTACCACTTATGTTAACATACATAATTGGCAAATCACTAATATTCATTTCCATTACTCTTGGCTCCTGTGTTAAATCATTAGGCAATTCACCTTTTGCTTTATCCACTGCATCCTTCACTTTTTGCAAAGCCACATCTGTCTTGACGTCTGTACTAAACTCAACAGTAATTAAAGAGAAATCTTGTTGAGAGGAAGAAGTGAATTTATTAATCTTTACACCACTGATACTTTTAATTTGTTTTTCAATGGGACGAGTCACAAGGTTTTCTATATCTTTTGGAGAGTTACCTACATAAACAGTTTGAACAAACATAGTAGGAATAACTACTTCCGGGAATTGTTCTTTAGGAAGTGTCAAGAATTGATAAATACCTCCTAAGCTAATAAACAACATCAACAAATAAATAGATGTTTTATTAGTGATACTCCAAGAAGTAGGTCCAAACTCTTTGAACTTTTCTTTTATTTTATTAATTGTCGACATATGATCGATTATACTTTTAAATGAATATTATATACTACTTGTTTGTGCTTACAGTTAAGAACTGACCATCAAAAATATTTTGATATCCTTCTGTAACCACTTGCTCTCCTGCACTCAAACCAGAAACTATTTCTATGGCGTTAGCGTAAAATTCACCAATGGTAACTGCTCTCTTACGTGCAACTAATTTGCCCTTTTCTGTAACAGCAACATATACAAACTTTCCCTTATCATCGTTTTGAACAATATTTATAGGAATACTAATTGCATTCTTTTTAGTATAGTCTTTGATTTTAACTTGTGCTAATTGGTTAGGACGAAAATTTTTATCTACAGGTAATTTTGCTTCTACAAAAAAGCTTCTGCTTAGTGGATCAATTACATTGCCTACAACAGATAATTTTGTATCCATCGATTTGTTTAAATCAGGAAAAATTATAATAACATCAGTGCCAACTTTTACTTTACCAGTATAGTTTTCTGGAACCTGGCTTGTTAATTTTAATCTATCAGTGTTAACAATCTTTAATTGTCCTGCACCCATAAAAATTTCTCCTACTTTGATATTCACTTCTTCAGCAACACCATCTACATCGCTACGAACTGTAGTATATGCTAATTGATCTTTTGCCATACCCAATTGTTCCAGAGCGGCTTTTAATTGACTTGCAAGAGCTTCAGCATTTGTTTTAGCAGTTAATAATTGAATTTCGCTTCCAATATTTTGCTCCCATAAATTCTTTTGCTTCTCATATACAGATTTAGCTAAAGCTGCTTGAGCTTTAACTGTTTCAATATTTTGAGTAGCAGCAGCAACGCTTTGCTTAATCAAAGAATTATCTAACTGTAATAAAATTTGGCCTTTAGCTACTCTGTCTCCTCTTTTTACAAATACCGCTTTTACTTGACCACCACCAGCTCTTGGAGTAACAAAAGAAACACTTTCAGATTCAACTTTTCCTTGAATTTCAATAAAGTGATTAAAGTCTTGGGCTGAAACAGTAGCAAGGTTTACCACCACAGCTTGTTTTGCTTCACCTGCACCTTGAGCAGCTAATTCTTTTTCTAAAGTTGCGATATTAGCGTTTAATGTTAATACCTCTTTTTTAAGTTGTTCTAATTTTGCTTTTTTACCAGCAACAGAATTATCATTACCCCCACAGGCAACTAATACAGTAAGGGTTGATAAGAAGAATAATGTTGATATATGTTTCATTGTTATGATTTTTAAATGTTGACTTTATTATAATTTACCAGTAGCTTTTAAGAAATCCACTTTAGCAATTAGTGCACTATATAACGCATTCATATAATTGTTTTGAGCACTTACTAAATCTGCTTGAGAAGCAGAAATTTCTGTATTAGAACCCGTACCTGTTTCAAATTTCTTTTTTGTTTGAGCATAAACTGTTTCTGCTAATTGCATATTTTTCTTTTGAAATTGAACAGTTGCTACAGAAGAGATATAATTTAATTTGGCTTGAGTAATTTCGTTATCAATATTATTTTTCATAGCTTCCATTTGATTAGAAACTTGTTCTAATTCAATTTTGGTTCTTCTAATTTTAGCCATGGTAGCACCTCCGTTGAAAATAGGTAAGCTTACATTTAGGTTTACAAAAGAAGTAGTAAACCATTTTCCGCCTTCAAAGAAATCAAATTTAGAACGTTGTGCGTTCTTTGTATATGCGCCAGAAACACTTATTGTAGGAAGGTTACTTAACTGGTAACGCTTCACATTGTATTCGCTTAGTTTCTTTAAAGTGGTTAAATATTGAAAATCTTTTCTTAATGCATATTGAAACTCGTTCTCTACCAAAACATCTCCTGTTAAATCTTTTTCTGTGATTGCTTCAGTTAATACCAAGCTATCTTTAACAGGCATACCCATTAACATTTTTAAGCCCATATAACCAATTGCCACTGCGTTATTTGCTTTTAACTTCTCTGTTTGTAAATTATTTAATTGAACATTTACTTTGTCAACATCTAACTTTTCTGCAAAACCATTTTTGTACATAATCTCAGCGTCATGTGCTAGCTTACTTAATCTTTCGATATTGGCATCTAAAATGTTTAATTGTGTTCTACTAGCAGATAATTGGTAGTAAATTTTGTAAATATTAGCTTTGATATTCTCTTCAGTCAATGCAGCATTTTTTCTTTGCATTTCTAAAGAAGTATTTCTTGCTTGTAAGGCGATAAATACTTG
>CAWULX010000041.1:0-9949 GCA_963923775.1 uncultured bacterium | reverse complement strand
TATTTTAAATAATCGTATTCAGATGAAATTTTATTTTTTTGATTTCCCATTAAAGCTTTATTCCCTTTAATAAAAAAAGCAGTTTCATCTATTAACTTCCCAAATAAATTTCCATCAATTGATTTTTCAAAAAAAACAATTCTACCATTTAAATTAGCATCTTTTTCAGTATATCCAAAGCTTTGAAAACTGTGACCATTATATCTAACAATACCAGATTCTGTTGCTACCCATAAAAACCTACTTTTTTCGTCAAACTGTAAACCTTTTATTGCATTAGTAGGCAACCCTTTATCTGTATTTATTCTTTCAAAATTATAAGATATTTGAGCATCACTAAATAAAAAAGAAAAAAGGAAATGACATATTAATAATGTCCTAAAAAAATATCTAGTAACTAATTTGATGAACATGTGCTAATTGTAATAAATGAGTAAAAGAATCAGCTTTTACTTTATCAAATATATTTGATTTAATAGTTGAAACAGTATTCATTTTCAATCCTAAAACATTAGCAATTTCTTTTGTTCTATATCCATTTAATAAGTAATGTAATATCTCTAATTCTCTTACAGCCAGAGTAGAGAATGGATTAAGGGAATCTTCTATTTTCTTTTTAATTAAAATAGGCTGATTTTTTATAAATAATTCCAAATGATAATTAATTTCAGTTTCAGATGCCCCTTTATGTAAAAATGAATGTATTTTAAATTTATTGGAGATTTTGCCATATACATCTAATGGCTGCATAGAATGAACTAAAATGGATAAACTTGGATATTTTTCATTTATTTTTTCAATGTACTCTAATGTATTTCCATCTGGCAAAATGATGTCTAAAATCAAATGTGTGTATAGATTTCTACTTAATTCCTGCATTAATTCCATACAAGTACTTACATCTGAAACATTTTGAACCTTTAATCTATTCAAAATTGTTGTCAGCCCCATTTTCACAATACTATGATCCTCAGCAACTAATACATTTACTTCCATTTAATTTTTATGTTTGATCAAATTTACCAAGTTAAATGCAAAAATTAATATATTGTTTTTATAGAATTAATTCTAATTTAGATAAGGAAATTAACTATTTCGAGTAAAATCTATAGTTAAGACTATATAAAATACATAATTTTAATCCAGCTATTATGCTAAAATAAAACGATTGCTTGCTTATATGTTTAGTTTAAACAATATAGTAAAAGACGGTATTTTAGAAGTGTGCTTCACCAATGAACACACTGAAAGTAAAATTTATACCATCACCAACTCAAAAGGTGTAGATATTTTGCAAGGTAAAATTACTGGGCAAACACAAAGAACTTGCTTGTATGTAGGTGATTTAAAAAAAGGAAACTATACTTTTTCCTTAGGAAAAGATCACGTACAAGAATTCACAATACAATAGCCAAAAATCATTAATTTAAATTTGATTAAATTTGATGAAAATCAATTTAATTGAAAATATCTATTTACTCAGTTGGTAAATCCAACGAATCATTTATCAAAGAAGGCGTTGACCAATTCACTAAAAGAATTGGACACTACTACCCAATTGAGTGGTCATTGATTACTCCTAGTAAATTAATCGAACCAGCACAAATAAAAAAAGCAGAAGCGGAGTCAATTTTAAAAGCTTTAGCTAAAACTGATGTATTAATCTTATTAGACGAAAAAGGCAAAATGTTAGACTCTCCTGGCTTAGCTAAACTCATTCAACAAAAAGCCAATCAAAGTGCTCAAAGAATTGTTTTTTTAATTGGGGGCGCTTACGGTGTAGATCAAAGCATTAAAGAACGCGCTAATTTTACTTGGAGTCTTTCTGATTTGGTATTCCCACATATGTTAGTTCGACTAATACTTGCAGAACAAATTTATAGAGCTTGTAGTATCTTAGCCAACGAAAAATACCATCACGAATAAAATTCAAATGAATATTACCTTAATTATAACCATTATAACTGTTGGTATTTCTATTTTAGCCATGTATAATGAACCTTTAATGAATAAAATGATTTTTAACCCCTACACCGTTCAAAGAAAAAATGAATGGTATCGTTTTATAAGTTCTGGATTTATTCATGCAGACTTTATGCATTTGGCGTTTAACATGTTTTCATTTTACATGTTTAGCGATTATGTTGAGCAGTTTTTTAGTATGATATTTGGCGCACAGGGTTTACCCATTTATATCATTTTATACTTAAGCTCATTGGTGGTATGTTTAGTGCCAACCTTTTTGAAACATAAAAATCATTACAATTATAATAGTTTAGGTGCCTCCGGTGCCGTATCAGCCATTGTATTTGTAGGCATCTTCTTACAACCCACTATACAAATTGGCTTCTTTATTATACCTCCAATTATTCCTGGATTTATTTTTGGCCCTATTTATTTAGCCATCACAGCTTATTTATCTAAAAAAGGTCAAAGCGGTATTAACCATAGTGCACACTTATGGGGTTCCATTTATGGAATAGTATATTTAATTATTACTGCGAAGTTCTTAGGAAATTACGATGCGGTAGGTTTGTTTATAGAACAAGTAAGGGCCTACTTACATTTATAAAATTGTCAATTTGATAATCTGCTTGGTAGTATCAGTAATACGAAAACGATGATCTATTCTTTGACCCACCACCCATAGAATTCGATCTCCCGAAGCAATCACCGTTTGTTGTTCTTTTTCTGCCGGGCTTAATTTAGCAGCACCTAAGAAATGATTCAACTTCTTTTTCTTATTTATACCTAATGGATAAAAATAATCTGTGGCCTGCCAAGATCTAATTAATAAAGGCCAATCTAATGCATCTGCATCAATACAGGCAATTTTTTTATCTGAGGGAATATCCCCTAAAGCTGCTCTACTCACTGCTTCCACTTGAATAGCAAAATGAATTAATTGTAAAATACCTTCTCCATAAATCAATTGATGTTCCATGCTAGTACTTAAGGGCACTATTTGAATCATGTTTTTGTACTTTACCAACTTATGTGTTTCGCTTACTATATAAGCACCCGAACTAGCAGTTAATAATTTATGTACTTCCGCAATTTGTTGGGGTCTAAAACCTAAGGATTTAATTAAACCCCAAGTATAGGTTTCATAATGACTTACTTTTAACCATTTTGCAATTTCGATGCAATCAATTCCTTTGTATTTTCTAAGTGCTTTTTTCCAGAAAAAATCTACCGTCTCTGTTATGATCTCATCTGCTTCTTTTAAACGATCCACTGTACTCAATACATTTTGTGAAGCATTTGTATAGAATTGGCTTATTTGAGGAAGTAATTGATTACGAATAAAATTCCTAGTATAATCATCTTTTGCATTGGAACTATCTTCTACAAAATTCAAGCCATGCTCTAATGCATAACTTTGAATAGCTGCTTTGGTAAAAGACAATAAAGGTCTGGCTAATGGGATAGTATCTTTTCTGTATGGAGCGATACCCGTTAAGCCATGAACACCGGTTCCTCTAAATAATTGCATTAATACTGTTTCTACCTGATCATCGGCATGATGTGCAGTTAATAAAAACGCAGGTTGCTCTATTGTTTTGATAATGGATTCAAACCATGTATACCTAATTTCTCTAGCAGCTTCTTGAATACCCATTTTGTATGCTTCTGCATACTTAGCAGTTTCAAATGACTGTACTAAAATGGGATAATTTAATTGTGTAGCTAATTGCCTTACAAAATGTTCGTCTCTCTGGCTTTCTGAACCTCTTAATTGAAAATTTACATGCGCAAAAGTACATTTTGCACCTATACGATGCATTAAATGTGCTAACACAACACTATCCACTCCACCACTTACTGCCAATAAAAAATGACTGCGTTTTAATCTTAACTCAGGAAAATGTTTATCCCAATAGGCCTTAAATGCTTCTAGGGTTAACATGCTTATTTTTTCTGTTCTTTTGCCCAAGCATCTTTCAATGTAACTGTTCGGTTAAATACCAAATTATTAGAAGTGCTTGCAGGGTCTCTATAAAAATATCCTTTTCTTAAAAACTGAAATCTAGCATCTGTAGAATCATTCACTAAAGCAGGCTCTGCATATGCTTCCACTATCTTTAATGAATTTGGATTAATGTACTCTTTAAAATCTCCTTCCGCTGTATTTAAATCTTCTACATTGAACAATCTATCGTACTCCTTCAATGTCACTTTTACTGCATGCTTAGCACTAACCCAATGCAATGTTCCTTTAACATGTATTCCAGATGAATCTGAACCCGACTTACTATTTGGGTGATAAGTTACATACACAGTTGTAATATTCCCATTGGCATCTTTATCAAAACTATCACAAGTAACAATAAAGGCTGATTTTAATCTTACTGATAAGCCAGGGCCTAATCTAAAATACTTTTTAGTAGGTTCTTCCATAAAATCTTCACGCTCTATCCATAATTCCTTACTAAATGGAACTTCTCTAGTCCCTCCATTTTCATCTTCGGGATTATTTTCTGAATATAAAATTTCTTCAGCTTGTTCATAATTGGTAATAACTAATTTAATAGGATTGGCCACTACCATTCTTCTTAAAGCAATTTTATTCAAATGTTCTCTTACACAAAACTCTAATAAACTAAAATCAATAATATTTTCTCTTTTAGCAATACCAATTCTATCACAAAAATCTCTAATACTCTCAGGCGTATAACCTCTTCTTCTCATGCCACTAATGGTTGGCATTCTTGGATCGTCCCAGCTTTGTACATGACCTTCTTGCACCAACTGCAATAATTTACGCTTACTCATTACTGTATAAGTCATATTCAATCTTGCAAACTCATATTGTTTAGATGGGAAAATGCCTAATTGTTCAATACACCAATCGTACAAAGCTCTATGCGGTATAAACTCCAAAGTACAAACCGAATGGGTAATATTTTCAATACTATCAGATTGTCCATGAGCAAAATCATACATTGGATAAATACACCATTTGTCTCCTGTTCTATGATGATGCGCTGTTTTGATTCTATACAATAAAGGATCACGCATATGCATATTCGGATTGGCTAAATCAATTTTTGCTCTTAACACTTTTTCGCCATCCTTATATTTGCCCGACTTCATTTCTTCAAACAATGTTCTATTCTCTTCCACAGATCTATTCCTATAGGCATTCCCAGTTCCAGGCACTGTAGGTGTTCCTTTTTGTTGTGCAATTTCTTCTGCAGTACTATCGTCTACATAAGCCAAACCTTTGTCAATTAATTGTAAAGCAAATGCATACAATTGATCAAAATAATCTGAAGCATAACATTCTTTAATCCAATTAAATCCCAACCATTGAACATCAGCTTTGATGCTTTCTACATATTCTGTTTCTTCTTTTTCGGGATTGGTATCATCAAATCTTAAATTGGTAGCCCCATTAAACTTTTGCGCTAATCCAAAATTTAAACAGATACTTTTTGCATGACCAATATGTAAATACCCATTGGGCTCAGGAGGGAACCTAGTTAAAATACTTTTATGTTTACCAGCAGCCAAATCAGCTGCCACAATTTCTTCAATGAAATTCAGGCTTTTTTCTTCACTCATAATATTCCAATGCTATTCGGGTAAAGATACAAAATCCTACCCCCATCACCAAGACTAAGGACTAGCCTTTATACCCGTATACTTTACAAACTTCCTGCACCAACTTTTCAATCTCCCTATCCTCCCCTTTGGGCTCATAAGGTTGCTTTAAATTACTTCCAAAAACAAAGGCTACTGCCTGCCAAAAACCTGCATTAAAGCCACCTTTATATTCTTTAATAATATCATAGCAATTGTTACCAGTCTCTCTATTAATTAATTTCATTAAAACCTTGCCTTGATAAACAGATAAATTGGTTACTTTATCAGCAAACTCTTTCTTTAAATCTTTCTCTCTAGCTTTGATAATTTGCTTTCTAGTACGCTCATCCGACACATTTACCAATTGAGCATTTACTTCATTAATCACTTTACTAGCAGATTTGGCATATGGATAAGTCACATAAACTGCGTTTCTTAACCTTGTCCATTCTCTCCAGAACTTTGCAACTTCTTTCGTTTGAATAGCATGCACTTCTACAGTGGGTAACCAAGATTGTGGGATAGTGTCTCCCTCAGGTGTAATAAAAGCTTCTACCCTTAAAGTATCGTAATTAGCTGATTGCGCCCTTAATTGCCCTTGCAATAGGATGCAGCCAAATAAAACAATGCTAATTTGTAAAGCCTTTTTCATAATAATTGATACTCTAAGATACAAAAGGTAACCTTTCCTTCCAAGCAGAGTCTTCTCGCAGGGAGACTCTGCTTGGAACTTTACTGGTAGACTCTTTTAGCAACGCTCATCATAAAACCAATAGTCATAACCACTACCCCTATCCATAAAATATTGATAAAAGGAAATTCATATACTTTTAAAGTAATTAGGTTGGTTAAGGATTTGGACTCTTTTATGCCAATTTCCAGTACTCCTTCTTCTTGACTAATTACTTTATTAAAACTTAAAACTAAATTTTGTGCTTTGATGGTATCCAAATGCTGTTCCATATTCAATCCTTCTAATTGAATACCTGGCTGAGCTATGTATTGCAAACCTTCTTTAGAAATAACTTGCATGTCTAAAACCAATTCATTGGTACCCGCTACTCTATTTGGATTGGGATTCACTAAAACCTGATTTAATTTAATATAGCCATTACTATAAAAAATAGAATCTCCTATTTTAATTTTAGCAGGTTTAAATCCAACAGTATCTTCTTCGGAATGATCTTGAAAAGAAGTAATGTATACAAAAATATCTTTTAACCAATAATGTTTTGCATCTGGATTAGCAGAAAAACCTTCAGCTCCTTTATTATTTTTTAAGATATCTGGATATAATAAAAATTGCTCCTTTGTTTTTTTATCCGTAAACCTTAATTCAAAAAATCGTTTGTTTAATGCATCCACTGTATCTCTGGTATATTCTACCATATACTTTCCCATATCCGTGTTAATCCCTTCGAATAAAGTAATATTTTCTCTAGGATTACCTACTGGACTTTTACGCATATCTGCAGATTCTTGTAATACATTGATCCCAGTGGTATTAAAACTGATGACTGTTTTATTGGAAGAAGTTAAAAAGATTCCTAACAAGACCAATCCAAAACCAATATGTCCAATACTTGCTCCAGCTGATTTTAATTTACCTTTTAATACGCCCAACCAGTAATGAAAATTAGCCACCACAGTATATACAGATGCGAGAATACCCACATAAAGTGCGCCAAGAAAGCCTGCACCTTTTTCTGTATAAGCCACTCCAACAAATACAAATAATACAACACTAATTACAATGGTAATAATAGTTGGAAGAATTAATTGTTTGCTAATATGTTCTTTAGGTGTGTGTTTGAACCTTAAATATTGTCCAAAGGCAGATAAAGCTCCAATAATAATTGCTACAAATACTTGCACTTGATTATGCGCAAAAGCTGGATCTTCTGGCGGTGCAATTTTTGTTCCAAATAGTTTATTAAAAACTGGAATAGAAGTAATAGCAATAATCACTACAGCTGATAAAACCAATACCAAGGAACCCACCAACATCCAGAACTCTCTACTTGATATATCATCTTCTTTAGTAGGCTCAACCATAAAACGGTAACGTGAAAAATATAAAACAAAGAATGGTATAACAAAGATTAATAAGAAAACCAATAATTGAGCATTCATTCCGAGATCAGTGAATGCGTGTACTGAAGTGTCTCCCAATATGCCGCTTCGAGTTAAAAAAGTAGAATACACCACTAATAAGAAACTGAGTCCCATAAACAAGTAAGTAGCTTTTACACTTGAACCTGTCTTTCTAAAGATCATAGTAGTATGAATGCCAGCCACCAAAACCAACCAAGGCACCAAGGAAGCGTTCTCTACCGGATCCCATGCCCAATAGCCTCCAAAGTTCAAACTCTCATAAGCCCATGCTGCTCCCATCATAATGCCTAAACCTAAAATTCCTGCACTAAAATTGGCCCAAGATAACACATGATTTATCCATTCATTATCTTTCTTTAATAATCCAGCTACAGCAAAAGCAAAAGGAATAGTAGTAGATGCAAAACCCAAGAACAAAACGGGCGGATGAATTACCATCCAATAGTTTTGAAGTGTTGAGTTTAATCCTGTACCATCTTTGATTAATTGAATATAATCGGGTCTAGATAAAATAGGCCAATTCATTTCCTCTCTTAATAAGATAAAAGGGCTTGATCCAATTTTTGATCCAAAAACATATACGCCAATAACCATGGATGCCAATAAGAATTGAACAAAACTTAAAGACATCATCACTCCATTAGGTCTCCATTTTACTTTGTTCATAATAATGATGCCCAAAACACAATGCCAAAAACTCCATAACAAAAAACTACCCTCCTGTCCTTCCCAAAAACAACTTAATAAATATTCAAAAGGCAAAGATTTATCACTATGTGAATAAGCATACTTGTATTCAAATAAATGATTGGATATAACATAAAAAAGAATAATAAAACTCGCAAGTACTGTAACCGCTTCAATGCCAAAAGCAATTTTCGCTAGTTTACTCCAGGAATTTTCTTCTTCAATATTGTTAGAGAAAAATGCTTTAGCAAAAGCGAAACTTGCTACTAAAGATGCCACCAAAGAAAGCAAGGTGAAAAAATAACCAAATTGCCCTGGTAATAAATGTTCACCTATATATTGAATTGTAGCTGGGTTGTTCGCGGTATTCATAAAAAGTTTTAATTAGATAAAGTTGCAGGTTGTTCTTTCATCGTAGTTGGATTGTCCTTGTATTTGGAAGGACATTTCATCACAATAGTTGAACATTCAAAAACATCTCCTTGCACCTTACCTTTTAATACCAATCGCTCAGATTTTTCCATATCTGTTGGCATGGTATTATGATACACCACACTTATTTTACCACCCAAACTATCTTGTACATTAAATTTTAATAAATTAGGATCTTTTACGGGATCGTATTGCACTGGAACGGACTTATCCATTTTTACAATCAAATTCACAAATTTGCCCTGTTTTTGTTTAGCAGAGCTTACTGTTTCATAACTACTTAAATCACCCGTATAGCTTATTAATACTACAATTGCAGCTGCAATTAAGACCAATAAAATAATATGTGTTTTCTTCATAACGCAAAGTTAACCAAATGGCCTTAAATTGCACCAATATTTACTCAATTCGTAATTAACCACTTATGCGTGTTTTTGACTATATCATTGTATGTAAAAGCCCTGATTTTAAGAATGTTGACAGAATGAGCCAGTTTATGCTTTTTGTTTCAACAATTAGCTTTATATACTCCATTATAAAAGGCATCTACCCAAATCCAGCTTTATTGATTGCTATTACAACAAGTGTAATTAGTTGGTGGGCTTTTTGTGTGATTCAAAGAAAAAAAGGTGTTTTACCTTATTACAGATTAGGCTTATTATTTGCTTCTTGGGGATGGTACCTTCAACCCAATGGTTTAATCATTGCTGGTATTTTTTTAATTGCTGCCTTATTTGAAAGACAGGTGAAATTTCCTTCTGAAATTGCATTTGATGAAGCCGGTGTTGTATTAAATACCTTTCCTAAAAAATACATTCCTTGGCAAGATCTACAAAACGTAATTATCAAAGACAATGTTTTGACCATTGATTTTAAAAACAATAAACTCATTCAAAAAGACATTAACGAACCCGTAATAGCTACTATTGAAGCAGAATTCAATGGTTTTTGCGCAGAACAATTATCAAAATAGTACCTTTAATTATGTCATTACAACAATCTCCTTATATTTTATATTCCGATGGCGAGGGCAATATTTTTGAAGATACAAGTTTATATGTAGCCGGTCGAGCTGGATGGGATGCTTATCCAGTTCCAGAAGAAGATTGGATCGAACTTCCCAATG
>CAWULX010000040.1:0-9951 GCA_963923775.1 uncultured bacterium | reverse complement strand
AGAGAGGTCTCGTGGGCTCGGAGATGTGTATAAGAGACAGGCGCGTTAAAGAATAAATAATCAAAACTTAGGTAAAGACTTCTGTCACTCATTCTATTGGTCTTATCTGTTATTGCCCACCTGTATCCTAAATTAAACTTGGCTTGACTATTGAAAATCAATTGTATAGAAGGAGCGATATCCAAAAAATGGCCCTTATCATTGATGAGTTGTTGTCCTATAAATTCTATATAAAAGTTAAGATTGGTTTGCCCATAATTTGTATAGCTTTTGGGATATAAGAGCCATCCATTAGACCAGCTATATTGAATTCCATTTTTTGAATAGCTTGTAATACCGGTATATCTATGTAACCATCCTGCAGTGAATGAGCTTGCCCATTTATGTTGCAACCTAGTAGCAATCAAACCAGCATTCCATAATTTTTGTTGACCTTCCATCATGATGGCATTCGATGTTGGATTATAAGGCGAATTAATTGCTTTTGCAAATATAGCTATTCTAGTATGTGAATGAAAATCATCCAATGAATACACCCTGTGTTGTAAATATACCTCTGATGAGGTATAATTTGTACCAACATGCATCATCCAATTTTTCTTGAAACTGAATTCCAACTGCGTGTTGTAAAAAGAGTTATTTATCTTGCCCCCCATTTGCTGATAGGATTGTTTTAGTATGATAGACCTAGTTGGCATAATGCTTGCAGGCTCACTTAATACATATAATTCTTGTGCATTTGTAACATTTACTACGACAAGACAAACTAAAGGAAGAGATATAAATTTATAAAATCGCAATCTCATGGTTAATAATTTAAAAGGAATAACCCATTGGCGGGCAGTATATCCTTATTGATGATATATACTTTCTGATTACTTGACAATGGCTTATTGGATTTTGTCTGCCATTTAAATTGATACCCAAGATCATTAAATACCAAATCTTTGATAGCATTTTTATCTTTCCAGTCTGCGGTGATAGATAATTTAGCTATAGCAAAACCAGCATCATATACTGCATCTCTAACTCCTTCAATTTTAACAGCACTGTCTTTTTTAAAACTTAAATGGTATACAGAAGTTTCAATATTTACTTTAACGGTATCAACAAAATCTAATTTGCTAAGTGCTTTAAAAATAGCTTTCGAACACATGGAGCATGTCAAACCACTTGCCAGTACTTCGGCAGATTTTATTTGTGCATTTGCTGTAGTTGACAACACTAATGAAAAAACAATAAAAAATATAAAATTTTTCATGAGAATATATATTTAAAACCATTACCTATGAATTTCATAGGTAATGGTTCATAAAAAAAATAAAGAATTAAGATTTTTTCTTTTTCTTTCTATCGTACTGGCAACACTCATCTAATTTGCCATAAGCTTCATTAGAGGCAGTTTGATGCTCGGTGTCATAGCCAGCATTAGCGATAGATACCTCTATTTTATCTGTAGATGTTGAGGTTGCATCGAATGTAACGGTTAATTGCTTGGTATTCTTATCCCATGCAGCAGTTAATGCTCCGGCTGCTTTTGCAGCTGTTTCAATATTTTTCTTACACATACCGCAATTACCTGCAACTTTGATTTTTGAACTATTTTGTCCAAAAGCAACAACAGAAGAAAATGCGATCAATAAAAATGATAATAATAAGTTTTTCATAAAATGAATTTGATAAATAATTAAAATAATATTACTCTAAATAAATCCTAGACTAGATCTTGGCTTTTATTAGATGAAATCAAATTCTATAGTTACAAACAAATTGGTAAATAGGCGGAGAAGTCCAATTACTTATGAATAAATTTTCAGGTCTATTTGCCTTAGTAAAGAGATGTTCTTTTATAATTACAGCATAAGCTAAAAGGTCATTTTCAAGATTAGCTTGTTTTTTTAATTCAGGTACAATTTGAGCAGCATGAACATCTTGAGATTTAATAAACTTAACCGTATCCTTACAACAATGATCTATTGATCCTTCCTTGGGTTTCGCACATTGACATTTTCTGATCTTACCCATGCAGTAGTGTGTGCTAACAGAAGCCCCAACACTAGAAAGGGTATAAAAAATAAGCAATAAAAAAGTCAATAAGCTTTTCATATCACAAAGTTACATACTAATTGAAAAACAAAAATTGACAAAGGTCAGTTTTTCCTTAATTGATAAAATGCCACCAAATACCTACTCTTACCCAAATACCTGTTCCAGGATAATTTTTGGCAGTAAAATTGTAATGATTCCCTAAAGTATTATTGGTAGGTACTAAGGTATTTAAATTCTCTACCCTAATATAGGCTTTTAAACGCTTGATAGTCATATGATAAAATGCATTTACCATTGGTCGATTATTTAAAATGAACTCATTTTGCTGATAAAACTGCCCTGTAAATGGCATGTAAAAATTAGCTTTATAATTGGAATGATAAATAAACTCCAACCCTGCGGACATATTTAAATTTTTATAAAACACCCCTTCAAAGGCAATTCTTTGTCTGGTTAGTACTGTTGGAACTCTCAAAGGGCTGGATGCATCCACTAATTGCAAATGGACTTCATTGTACCAATTCCAATGGGTTGATAATTTAAACTGATTGGCTAATTGAGCATTGATATAATGAATGGTACCTTGATAAACTGCTGCATTGTATCCGTTGGAATAATATTGATAATTATTAATCAACTGATATGCAAAAGAGGCTTTCCATGCTTTTCTACTATTGCCAGTTGCAGCCATTAATTGCAGGTGATTCTCTTTCTTAATACTTCTAAGGCCAATAATGGGAAAATCCGTAATACCCATCGCATTTGCAGATGGGGTTCTGTTCACATTATTAAATGCCAATTGAACATAGTTGCCTTTTTTATTCAATAAACTAGTTAAAGAAGCATTAGCAATATAATCCCCAGCATGATACCCTACTAAATACAATTGACCATATAAATCAATATCCCAAACCTGATTTTTTGTTTTGTTTTTATAAGCCCCAAATCCATAACTATCTTGAGCAGCCCATTCCTTTCTAGTTAAAAAACTACCAGATTGATTGGACAATCCTGCTCCAAGTTGTAAAAACTGATTGCTATTATTTTTTTGAGGATAGCTAATTAAACTAAAGTCATTGCTAAGTATATTCCATTGGTCTTTAAACTTGATATTCTCTCCTATTGAATTAGGATAATTAAAGTAAGTGGTATAACTATAGACATGCGGGCTAGCGTCTTGAAATAAAAAGCTTTGTTGCTGATATTTTATTTCATTTTGAAATCTAAGCCTTGGATAAAATAAATAAGTAGTCACTGTATCTTTAACAACAGAATCTTTTTGACCAACATCATAAGTTTGTTTCCATAACAATGTATTGTCTTGATAGATAGAACCAGTGGCAATATTTGTATTAAATGGATTTCTAAAAGAAGCACTACTCACTCCCAATCTTGTTTCTAATTCATAAGGATTATTCAACGCCAAACTATCTAATCTTGCAGCATTTACCAAACCTCCGTTTTCAGAAGAGGCTGTTTTGTTATTTAACATTATCCAAAAACTCTCATACCTTTTTCTTTTGGATTGAAAATGTGCGGTAATGCGCATATTGCTAAAATTCGCTTGCTGATTTTTTACATTGCCTGGCGAATTACTAAATCTATAATCAAAAGAGAAATTTAATTGTTGTTTTTTATTCTGCGTATGTTTTAATTCCACCAATTGCTCTCCTTTACCACCTAATAAATAAATCAATTCTGTATAAGGTCTTGTAGTTTGATAAAATGGTGTAGCAGCTAGGGTATAATTGTATATCTCATATTGATGAAAGCCTGCATCAAAACCAGCTTTCCAAACTGGCAAGAAAAGATAAGAATTGGCTGCAGTTCCGGTATTGCCTAAATTATAGTAGGAATATGGAAGAGGAAATCTTTTATAAAAATCATTAATGGAAGAATCATGTTGTTTGATTTCATTGCTATTATATAACTTATAAAAGATGGTAATAGAATCTGCGTTTTTATCTCTTTTCTGTAATGAGTCTCCTGCACCAGAAGTGCCTGACATTCTTCCGCCAATTCCAGACATTGTATTAAAACCTCCGGAACGCATTTGAGCAGTTGCAAATAAATGCATCCACATCAAGCTTACAAAAATGATTAAATGCTTCAAGGATATATACTATTTATGCAATGGCTTTTACTAAATCACTAATTATTAAAGTTAATTTGGGTTCAGCGGCATTGGCAGCTTCTAGAACCTCTTGGTGTGTAATAACATTATTGTCTTCACGGATACCTAAATCGGTTACCACACTAATTGCAAAAACACGCATACCACAATGCACTGCTGCAATATTTTCTTGAACAGTACTCATCCCTACCACATCACCACCCACGATTTTAATTAATTTATATTCCGATCTTGTTTCAAATGTTGGGCCAGTAACACCTACATAAACACCTTCATGTACTTTAATTTGATGCTCTGCTGCTATAGCTTTTGCTTTATCAATAAATACTTGTGCATAAGGCTCACTCATATCTGGGAATCTTGTTCCTAGATCATTTTCGTTTTTGCCTATTAAAGGATTTATGGTGAAAAAACTAATATGATCTTTAATAATCATTAAGTCACCCACTTGGTAATTCGGATTAACTCCGCCTGCAGCATTTGACAATATTAAATTTTGGACCCCTAATAATTTTAAAACTCTAACCGGGAAAGAAACTTGTTCTGGCGTATACCCTTCATAAAAATGAAAGCGACCTTCTAATACCCATACTTTTTGGCCATTTAAAGTACCTAAAATTAAGCGGCCCTTGTGACCTTCTACCGTACTTACTGGAAAATTAGGAATAGCAGTATAAGGAAGTTCAAATTCTGTTTCAATTTTGGTGGACAAATTGCCTAATCCACTGCCTAAAATAATTGCAGTATTTGCTTTTACACTAATCTTTGATTGAATAAATTGAGCAGTTTCTTTTAACTGGATCATTAAGGTGGTCATAATCATGCTTTAATTAGGCACAAATATAACTTATTTACTTAGTTTCTTTGTTTAAAACCACATAAGCTATTACTGCACTAATTATCATAAAAACAGCCCCTAATAAGAAAGAAGCCCCAGGAAAATAGATGGGATTAGATGGCTTAGTGAAATAAGCAAATAAACTTGTCATCACTAATGGTCCAATAATGGAAGTAACACTCATAATACTTGTTAATGAACCCTGTAATTCACCTTGTTGATTTTTAGGAACATGAACGGAAATAAGTGATTGTAATGCAGGCCCACAAATTCCTCCTAAACAATAAGGCACTAGAAATGCGAACATCATCCAAGAGGAAGATGCAAATGCAAATAAAGTAAGTCCTAAAGCATATAAAGCAATTCCATAGTAAACACTTTTTTTATCACCTAGTTTAGGATTTATAAAACGAATTAATACGCCTTGTACTAATCCAACTAAAAGGCCCACCATTGCTAATGACAAGCCAATTGTTTTTGGACTCCATTTGAATTTTTCAATGTTAGCATAACTCCAGTTACTTTGAACAGCATGTGAGCCTAAGTAAATAAACAACAAAGAAATTATTAAGCCAGAAACAGCTGGATAAGTTCTTAAATGCAATAAGGAACTTAAAGGATTAGATCTTTTCCATTCAAATTTTCTTCGATTTGCTGGAGCCAAAGATTCAGGCAAAACAAAATATCCATATAAAGCATTTATTAATGCTAATGATGCTGCAACAATAAATGGAAGCCTATGTCCGTACTCTCCTAAAATTCCACCCAACATAGGACCAATAATAAATCCAATACCAAAAGCAGCCCCAATCATTCCAAAATTTTTTGCTCTATTGGTGTCGTCACTGATGTCAGCAATATATGCCGAAGCGGTGGTAATACTTGCTCCAGTTATTCCAGAAATAGTTCTTCCAACAAATAACCACAAAATACTAGGAGCAAATGCAAGGAATAAGTAATCTAATCCAAAACCTAATAGCGAGAAAAGTAAAACAGGTCTTCTCCCGAATCGATCACTTAAACTTCCAATTAATGGAGAAAATAAAAATTGCATAGTAGCATATAAAAATGTCAACCATCCACCATATAATGAAACCTTACTTATATCATCCGTGTGAATTAATCCCTTAATTAATGCTGGAACTACAGGAATGATAATACCTAATCCCACAATGTCAATGACTAAAGTAAAAAAGATAAAACCAACTGCAGCTTGTTTGTTATTGTTTGCCATATTCAACAAATATAAATAAAAAGCCCCAGAACCAAAGGCCTGGGGCTTTAAATTAAGTATTAGTCTTAGGCTTCGTTTCTAAAAACTATTATTCCATCAAAAATGTCTATCAATACTTTTTTAGATTGATCTACTTCCCCACTTAAAATTTTCTTACTTAATTCATTTACCACTAGTTTTTGAATTAATCGCTTTAATGGCCTTGCTCCTAATTGCATATCAAAACCCTGATCAGATAAATAATCAATTAAATAATCACTAAATTCAATTTGCATGCCATTTTCTTCAACCAATTGTTTTAAGTTATTCAATTGAATTTTAACAATTGCAGCCATTTGTTTTTGCAATAAAGGAGAGAACATAATAATCTCATCTACTCTATTTAAAAATTCAGGACGAATGGTTTGTTTCAGTAAAGACATTACTTCTGCTTTTGATCGCTCTGTTTTTTCTTCTACATTTTTATCTGTAACCCCTTCAAAAGCTTCTTGAATTAAATGACTACCAATATTACTTGTCATAATAATAATGGTATTCTTAAAGTTCACGGTTCTGCCTTTATTATCCGTTAAATGACCATCATCTAATACTTGCAATAAAATATTCCATACATCAGGATGTGCCTTTTCAATCTCATCTAGTAGCACAACACTATATGGTTTTCTTCTTACCGCTTCAGTTAATTGACCACCCTCATCATAACCCACATATCCTGGAGGCGCTCCTACTAATCTTGAAACAGCATGTTTTTCTTGGTACTCACTCATATCAATCCTCGTCATCATACTATCGTCATCAAATAAATAGTTAGCCAATGCTTTTGCTAGCTCCGTCTTACCCACACCTGTAGTGCCTAAGAAAATAAAAGAGCCGATAGGCTTTTTAGGATCTTGCAATCCAGCCCTACTTCTTCTAATGGCATCTGACACAGCAGTTATAGCTTCCTCCTGTCCTATAACTCTTTGATGTAACTCATCTTCTAAATGCAATAATTTCTCTCTTTCTGATTGCATCATTTTACTTACAGGAATACCAGTTGCTTTTGCAATATTTTCTGCAATATCTTCAGCATCTACTTCTTCTTTCATCAATCTTTTACCAGATGCACCAAATTCATTCAATTGTTTAGTAAACTCTACTAATTGATTTTCTTCTTCTTTAATTTTTCCATATCTAATTTCTGCCACTTTACCATAATCGCCATTTCTTTCAGCTACTTCAGCTTCTTGCTTGAATTTCTCAATATTGGTTTTAGATTTTTGTACTTTATCTACCAATTCTTTTTCTTGAGCCCATTTAGCTTTTAATGTATCTTGTTCAACAATTAGGTTACTAATCTCAATATTTAATGCCTTTAATTGATCTGGATTATTCTCTCTTTTAATGGCTTCACGTTCAATTTCTAATTGACGTATTTGTCTCATTAAAGTATCAAGCTCCTCTGGCATTGAATTCATTTCTAATCTCAACTTTGCAGCACTTTCGTCAATTAAATCAATAGCTTTATCAGGTAAGAAACGATCGGTGATATATCTGCTAGATAATTCAACTGCAGCAATGATTGCCTCATCTTTTATTCTTACATGGTGATGCGTCTCGTATCTTTCTTTTAATCCTCTTAAAATAGAAATAGCATCTTCTTTAGTTGGCTCATCAATTATTACTTTTTGGAATCTACGTTCTAATGCTTTGTCTTTTTCAAAGAATTTTTGATACTCCGATAAAGTAGTAGCACCAATTGCTCTTAATTCACCTCTAGCTAAAGCAGGCTTTAATATATTCGCTGCATCCATTGCACCCTCTCCACCACCAGCTCCCACTAAAGTGTGAATTTCATCAATAAATAAAATCACTTCGCCATCACTTGTTGACACTTCTTTCACTACACCCTTTAATCTTTCCTCAAACTCTCCTTTGTATTTTGCACCTGCAATTAATTGCCCCATATCCAAAGCATAAATAATTTTAGACTTTAAATTATCGGGTACATCTCCATTTACAATTCTCATGGCCAAACCTTCCGCAATGGCAGTTTTACCTACCCCTGGTTCCCCCACCAATATGGGGTTGTTTTTACTTCTTCTAGAAAGAATATGCAGGGTTCTTCTAATCTCTTCGTCACGACCAATCACAGGATCTAATTTCCCTTTATTAGCTAATTCATTTAGGTTCTTAGCATATTTTGAAAGAGACTGAAACTGAGTTTCCTGTGTAGCAGATTGTACTTTTTCTCCTTTTCTTAATTCTTTAATGGCTGCCACCAATCCCTTCTCTGTTAAGCCACCATCTTTTAAAATTTTTGCTACACCGTCGTTCACTTGCATCAATGCAATCATCATATGCTCTACTGTTACAAATTCATCTGCAAAAGTTTTTAAAGCAGCATTTGATTTTAATAAAACACTATTTGCATCACGACTTAAATTAGCTGCTGGTTCGCCAGAAGAAATTTTTGCCAATCCATTGATTTGCTCTTCTAGTTTCTGAAGTACTAAAACTGGGCTAACATTGTTTTTCTTTAATAAAAATTCAATAGGGCTTTCTTTGTCCAATAATATAGCTTTCAACAAATGAGCAGTTTCAATATTTGCATTACCATTATTATAGGCTAACTGCTGTGCTTGTTGAAGGGCCTCTTGAGCCTTTATGGTATATTGATTTAAATTCATAGTAATTGATTTATAGTAAGGTATGCTCAAAACGGAAGCCAATCTATGATTTAAGTTATAATGTCATATTTGTTAGTTTAAATCGGAACAAAAGTCAGTCCTATCAAGGATTTTCTGCTATTTTTACATGGTGAATATTCATTCAAATACAAAGTTTATTAAAGAATTAGCTCATACTATGGGTTTTGATTATTGTGGTATTGCAGAAGCCAAAGAATTAACAGAAGATGCTTTACGTTTAGAACAATGGCTACATAAAGGATACCATGGGGAGATGGAATACATGGCGAATCATTTTGATATGAGAATTGATCCAAGAAAATTAGTGCCAGGCGCAAAATCAGTCATCTGTTTCATCAAAAATTATTATCCTTTGGAATCGCAAGAAAATGGATTTCCAAAAATTGCAAAATATGCATGGGGGAATGATTATCACGAAGTAATCAGAAATCAATTGCATGAATTCTTGGACCAATTAAGAAAAAAAATAGGACCAATAGAAGGAAGAGGATTTGTTGATTCAGCTCCAGTACTAGAAAGATCATGGGCCCAGTTAGCAGGTGCTGGATGGATTGGGAAAAATGGAAATTTAATCAAGCCTCAATATGGGTCTTTCTTTTTTATTGCAACATTAATTGTTGATCTTGAACTACACTATGACCAACCCATTAGCAAGGATTACTGTGGCACTTGTACCAAATGTATTGACGCTTGTCCAACACAAGCTATCCTGCCCAATAAAACCATCGAAGCCAATCATTGTATTAGTTACCTAACCATAGAACTAAAAAAAGAAACCATTGAAACAGATAGATCCTATCAAGAATGGGCTTTTGGTTGTGATATTTGTCAGGATGTTTGTCCTTGGAACAGATTTAGTCAACCGCATCAAGAACCAGCATTCAAACCATTAGATGGTTTGTTGCAAATGAAAAAAGAAGATTGGTTGGCCATGGAGGAAACTACTTTCAAAGCAAGGTTTAAGCAGTCTCCGTTATTAAGATCCAAATTAAAAGGAATTAAAAGG
>CAWULX010000039.1:0-10677 GCA_963923775.1 uncultured bacterium | reverse complement strand
GGTTGCCCATTACTAATCCCAGGTATTTTTTTTCGATATCTCTACCTTCAAATAATGCACTCAATTCTTTGTGCGCAGTTTCATTTTTGGCAAAAATGATTAAGCCACTGGTATAATGGTCTAATCTATGAACTGTAAATATGTTCCCATATTTTTCAATCAACATTGATTTTAATGAAGGGGTTATGCCAAAACGATCGGGTATACTTAACACACCGGCAGGTTTATTCAACACTACCATATCATCGTCTTCGAAAATAATATCTAACATCCTGCTATTTTGCTTTTCTAGTAAAAGACTTATTCAAAAATTTCAATAATCTAACTTCTTTCTCGGAAAGAAAACGCCATTTGCCTCTGTCTACATTTTTCTTGGTAAGGTTGGCAAACATCACTCTATCTAAATGTCTTACATCGTATCCCAAGTGTTCAAATATTCTTCTAACAATTCTATTTCTTCCACTATGAATTTCAATACCAATTACATTTTTTGCAGCACCTACATAACTCACTGCATCTGCGGCAATAAATCCATCTTCTAAAGTTACCCCTGCAGCAATGGCTTCAAGATCTGCTTTTGTCACAGGCTTGTCTAAAGTAACTTCGTATATTTTTTTAATCTCGTAAGATGGATGCGTTAATTTTTGTGCCAAGTCTCCATCATTGGTTAAGATTAAAACACCTGTTGTATTTCTATCTAATCTTCCTACAGGGAACATTCTTTGTGTAGTAGCATTTTTAATAATGTCTAATACGGTTTTTCTTCCCTCTGGATCATTTGCTGTACAGATATAATCTTTTGGCTTATTTAATAAGATATAAACGGGGGTTACTTGTAGTTTAAGTAGTTTGCCTTTTAATTTTACAATGTCTTTGTATTGTACTTTGTAACCTGGCTCTAAAATGGTGTCACCATTTACAGTAACAGTTCCTGCTTTTACTAATTCTGCAGCTTCTCTTCTTCCACAAGTACCTGAATGTGCGATATATTTATTCAATGGCATTTGTTCATGCTCCACATCTGTGTTAGCGGTTACTTTACCAATGCTTGCAGTTCTTTTTTTGAAACTTGGTTTAGGGCTTCTTTTATTATTTCCAACAGGCTCTACTGCAATACCTCTAGCAATATCTTTTTTTCTTTGACGTGCTGCTTCTCCCGCTAATTTTGATGCTACTTTAGCTTTTTTCTTTTCTTGTCTGTATTCTTCTTTAACAGCTGCTCCCTTTTTTTTATTGGAGAACTTGTCAAAATTGTCTGTTCTTTTCTTGTTCATATTTACCCTTTGTTGGCTAACTGTCCGCAAGCTGCATCAATATCCTTTCCTCTACTTCTTCTTACTCTAACGTTCACTCTATTTTTTTGTAACATATCTACAAATCTTTCAAATCCATCTTCATCTGGTTTGTCAAAGGGGAACTGATCAATAGAATTGTATTCAATTACATTAATTAAATCTGCAGGAACCTGTCTGTATAATTTAGTCAACTCCATCGCGTCTTTCTCTGTATCGTTGAAGTCTTTAAATAAGATATATTCAAATGTAATTTCATTGCCTGTTTTCTTGTAGAAGTAATTTAATGCTTCCACCAATGCTTGTATATTATTACTTTCATTGATAGGCATGATCTCGTTTCTTTTTTTATCGTTGGCTGCGTGTAAAGACAAAGCCAATTTAAATTTCACTTGATCGTCTCCTAATTGTTTGATGCCTTTTGCCACCCCAGCAGTGGATACAGTAATACGTCTTGGACTCATGCATAAACCCTCCGGAGAAGTGATTCTTTCAATGGCTGCTAATACGTTTTTATAGTTTAACAAAGGTTCACCCATGCCCATAAACACAATATTGCTCAAGTTGGCGTCATAAGTTTTCTCTGTTTGTTGCTTGATCATCACCACTTGATCATAGATCTCATCAAAACTTAAATTTCTCTTACGATCCATATAGCCTGTTGCACAAAACTTGCAACTTAAGCTACAACCAATCTGAGAAGAAACACATGCAGTTTTTCTTTCTGTGGTTGGAATTAACACTCCTTCAATCATATGACCGTCGAAAGTTCTGAATCTGGATTTCAAAGTGCCATCCTCACTTATTTGTGTGGCATCTAAAGAAAGGGCAGGTAGGGTAAATTGCTCTACTAATTTTTGACGTAAAGCCTTACTTAAATTACTCATATCGTCAAAACTATGGGCATGCTTTTGCCATAGCCACTCTTGTATTTGCTTTACTCTATAAGAAGGCTCTCCGGCTTCTTGTATAAATCGTTCAATATCAGCAATTTGTGCATGTCTGATATTGGGTCTCATCTTATCCATACTGCAAAGATACTTGTTAAGCCTCGTTTGTATTTATTTATTTCTTTTGTCAAATAGCCAATAGTGGCTAAATTGAACATCTAAAACAATAAAAAAGGCCATTATGAAAAAAGTATTATTCTTAGCAGTATTATGCATTGGTGCCATTTTCACTGTGAATGCACAAGAAAGTCCATTAAAAGCGTATGTTGGTAAGTATGTTTTTGCAGCAGGAAGTCCTGTAGCAGAAGTGACTATTACTATTGAAGACACAGCTTTGATGATTAATTCTGCAATGGGTTCTACTCCAATTGAAAAGAAAGGAGTTGATACATTTTATTTAGCACAATATGATGCTAGCGTTATATTCAAAAGAGGTGCTGATAAAAACGTTATTGAACTTTCTATTATGGTACAAGGCATGGAATTAATTGGTAAAAAAGAAGCAGCTGCTGCACCGGGTACATCTAATGAACTAAAGAAAGAAGAATTATTTGAAACCATTTGGGCTGAAAAACTCCAAAAATAAAATTAGTCGAAGTAAGTTTTTAATGCTTCGAAACTAATGGTGTTTTGTTGGCCTGTTGCTAAGTTTTTAACGGTGCATTTTGAGGCTGCTAATTCTTCAGATCCAATAATCACAATCTGAGGAATATTTTTCTTTTCAGCATATTTAAATTGCTTGTCAAATTTGCTCTTTTCAGGGTACATTTCACAAGCAATTTTTTTATCTCTTAATTGCATCATTTGTAAATAAGCTGCTGCAGCTTCTTGTTCTCCTAAATTAAAAAACAACACTTGTGTGCTTGCTTCAATTGTTGCTGGGAATAATTGTTTCTCTTCTAAGACATCAAAAATTCTATCCACGCCAAAACTTATTCCTACGCCCGGAACATTATTTACGCCAAACAAACCAGTTAAATCATCATATCTTCCTCCGCCGCCAATACTGCCCATTTGAGCATCATTTGCTTTTACTTCAAAAATAATTCCAGTATAATAATTTAATCCTCTTGCCAAAGTAAAATCTGTTTCTATAAAAGAGGCCATCCCAGTTGCTTGATGATAATTCAATACAAAATTTAATTCTTCAATGCCTTTTTTAGCATGTTCGTTGCCTGCTAATAATTCGGACAATTTTGTTAATTTTTCTTGATTGTTTCCTGCAATATTTAAGTAAGTGTAAATCACCGTTTGTTGTTGATCATTAAAACCTTTTGTGCTTAATTCGGCTTGCACTTTTTCCCATCCAATTTTATCTAATTTATCTATCGCAATGGTTAAGTCAATTAATTTATCTTCTCCACCACAAACCTGCGCTAGGGCTAATAATATTTTTCTATTATTTACTTTAATGGTGACTGGTAATTGTAATGCTTTAAATGCAGTTACATAGATTGACACTAAATCAACTTCATTGATTAAACTTTCACTACCTACTATATCTGCATCACATTGATAAAATTCTCTATACCTTCCTTTTTGTGGTCTATCTGCTCTCCAAACCGGCTGCATTTGATATCTCTTAAAAGGGAAGGTTAATGAACCATGATTCATTGCAACATACCTTGCAAAAGGAATGGTTAAATCATAACGAAGTGCTCTTTCTGTAATATTGGTAGTAGACTTTCCTTGTAATACTTTCTCAAATCCCTCTTTTGTTTGTGCTTCTTTTTGAGGATTGTCTAAACCGTTGTTCAATATTTTAAAGATCAACTTGTCTCCTTCTTCTCCGTATTTACCCATCAAAGTTTCCAAGTTCTCCATAGCAGGAGTTTCTAATGGCTGAAATCCAAAAGTTTCAAATACATTCTTGATTGTATTCAAAATGTATTGGCGCTTATGTACCGTTGCAGCATTAAAATCTCTTGTGCCCTGAGGAATAGAAGGTTTGCTCATTCAGTTAATATTTGGGTGTAAAGATAATTGTTTAAATTGCTTTCCTAAAATGTAATAAAGATGGATACAAGAGAGCGATCTGAGCGTTCCTACCGATTTTTCAGAAGAATTTATGATTTTACCATGGCTACTTTGATCTTAGGTTCTGCTGCATTGATGTTGGGCGCTAAGTGGTTTCATGTAGAGCAAGTAATGAATATAGACGCTGAATTTAGAATGATATTTGGAATTATGTGTTTATTATACGGAGGCTTTAGATTGTATAGAGGGTTTAAACAAGACTATTAATTTTTCAATTTCCTTTATGAGAATTTCGCTAAAACTGTTTACTGTAGCAGCTTTGCTGTTAATGTTGATATCCTGTGCCAACAATTCAAAACAAGTCGTATCCGATACGCCCAGTGAAGGCACTATACATATTTCGGTTGAACAAAGTTTTAAACCTTTTATTGATGAGCAATTAAAAGTATTTGCTTCTAGTTTTCCAAAGGCCAATATTATTGTGCATTACAAATCGGAAATTGATTGTATGAAAGATTTGGTGGAAGATAGTACTAGAATGGTCCTTGTAACAAGAGGTTTGGATAAAAAAGAGCAGGAAGGGTTCAAAACCCAACTTAGTTTCAATCCAACTTTTGGCATTTTAGCCTATAATGCGGTAGCTGTCATTGTTCACCAACAGGCTAAAGACACAGTTTTTACCATGAAAGATTTACAAGATAGATTAACTGGCAAAAATCAGGGTACCGTCGTGATGGATGGAACCAACCTAACTGGCATAGTTAGATTCTTAAAAGACAGCTTAGCAAAGAATAATACATTAGGAAAAAATGTTATGGCAGCTGATGGTAGTCAAGCAGTTATAGAATATGTGGCTGCTCATCCGGATGCCATTGGTTTTGTAGGAATGAACTGGATTGGGGATACTTATGACCAAAAACAGGCCGAATATCGTAAAAAAGTGAAGACTGGCTTAGTAGAATGTACCCTATGTATCGAAAAAGGTTATTTCTCACATCCATCGCCTTCTACCATTAGCCAAGGCCAATATTCTCTTTCCTTGCCCATTTATTTTATTTTGAAAGAAAATTCTCCAGGCTTGGGTTCTGGATTCCTAAATTTCATGAGCTTGGAAAGGGGCCAGCTCATATTTAGAAGGTCTTTTTTAGTGCCTGCTAAAATGAGTTTCAAAGAAAGAAAGGGTTTGTTATAAATACTAACGAATTTTAGTGTTTTTTCATAAAATTTAATAGAATTCTTGCAAAAAAATGAATAATTTTAGCCTTCTCTATTTGAGAATATGTATTAAACTGAAAAAAAGAAACTGATGAAAAAAGTGGTTGTATTAATGATGAGTGCGGTACTAGTGGTGACTGGCTTGAATGCTCAAGCACCTGTATCTCCATTAGCGGAAGGGGTGAAAATGTTGAACTATGAAAAAAACAAATCTGCTTTGAGTTTTTTCAAAGAAGCTTTAGATAAAAATCCAGGTGATCCAGAAACAACTTTCTGGTATGGTCAAGCCATTTTATCTCAAAACTACAATGGTGTATCTACTCCAGAATCTATCCAACAAGCTAAAACCTTATACCAACAAGCTTTACAAGCTAAAGGCAACGATGCTTGGTTATTGGTAGGAATGGCACATATTCAATCTTTAGAAGGAGCAGATGCTAATGCTGTAAAACAAAACTTAGAAGTGGCTATTACCAGTTCTTTAATTTCAAAAGGAAAATTAAAAGGCAAAGCAAACCCAGAAATTATTAATGCAATTGGTCGTGTGTTTGCTGAATTACCAAGTAATGTAGGTGATCATCAGTTTGCTATTGATAAATTAAAAGAAACTGTTTCTGCTAATGAAACTGCGGGAGCAAGCTTATACATTAATTTAGGTATTAACTATTTGAAATTAGGTGGAGAACATGGCGGTGAAGCAGTAAGCGCTTTCCAAGAAGCTTTAAATCGTGATGCAAAAAGTGCATATGCTTATTATAGAATAGGAAAGGTTTATCAAACTCAATCAAACAAAGAATCTTTAGAAGAAAACTTTAGAAAAGCTATTGAAATTGATCAAGCCATTGCTCCTGTTTATATGTCTAAATACACTTATTATTCAGATAAGAATACGGATTCAGCTAAGTCCAACTTAGATACCTATTTAAAGTATGCAGACAAGGATCCTGTATTGGATTTCTTAAATGCAGACTATTTATTCCAAGCTGGTCAATATGACCAATCTTTGGCAAAAGCTAAAGAATTAGAGGCTTCTGTTGGGGTTAGCGCATTACCTAGATTAAGTATTTTATTAGCCTATATCGCAGATCGTAAAGGTGATTCTGTTAGTTCTAAAAACTATATCGATCAATTTTTAAACAATAAAGCGGTTGAAAAAATAGAAAGTTCAGATTACGAGCTAGCGGTAAAAGTTTACTCTAAGTTCCCAGGAAATCAGGCTGTTTTGGCAGATTTGTTGACCAAAGCAATTGCTGGAGAAACACAAAAAGCGAATAAATTAAAGTATTACAAATTAGGAGCAGATATGTATGAAAAAGCTGGCATGTATACAGATGCTTTAAAGTGGTATGGAGATTATTCTGCTTTGAGAGGGGCGAAAGATGAAGTGTACTTCTACAAAACAGCTTCATTGGCAATCAATGCTAAGGACGGCGTTACTGCAGCAGCTGTTGCAAAAGAATATATTGCTGCTTTTCCTGAAAAGCCAAATGGATACAATTTCAACAATAAAGCGGCTAAAATTTTGGATTCAACCCATGCTTTAGGTCTTCAATTTGAAGCAGCTAAATTGCAAAACGAATTCTTCTCAAAAGATCCGTCTAAATATAAACAAGGATTTGTTTCCAATTATTACACAATGATGGGCTACTATAACGAAAACAAAGACTTCGAGAACGCCATAGCTATGTGTGATAAAGTGCTTGAAATTATCCCAGCAGAGCCTCAAACAGTTCAAATTAAAGAGGGTTTATTGAAAAACTGGGAGATCTATAAAAAGATGAAAGCCAAAGAGCCGGCAAAGAATTAAGCTTTATAAAAAAAAGTATAAAAAACTCCCTATTTGTAGGGAGTTTTTCGTTTTAGGTGCTCTGCTTTGTGTATTTTTGCGGCACCTAAATTACTCGTATGAATTTGCAACATTTTTTGTTGTCTGCTAACGAATCCAATAGTGCTTCTAATTATCTGCCTATTGCCTTGCAGATCATCTTTGCAGCGGGGTTTGTAGCCTTTATGATATTGGCTTCTAGCTTCTTAGGACCTAAGCGTAAAACCTCAGATAAATTAGAAACTTTTACAAGTGGTATTGAATCTCACGGTGATGCGAGATCTCCAATGGCGATTAAATATTTCTTGGTAGCAATTCTATTTGTTTTGTTTGATGTGGAAGTTATTTTCTTCTATCCTTATGCGGTGAATTTTAAAAGCTTAGGATGGACAGGTTTTTTTGAAGTGGTCATGTTTGTAGCATTTTTCTTAGTTGGTTTTATTTATATATTAAAGAAAGGTGCTTTACAATGGGAAGACTAATTATTAAAAATTAATTGAATTAATATGCGTCCAGTTAGATTTAATGTACATCCAAAAGAAGCGAATATTGCTGATGCAATTTCAATGGGTGCTGCACCAGATGGTATTTCTGGAGAGGGCTTTTTTGCAACACAATTAAGTTCTGTGGTGGGTTTGGCAAGAAAGAATTCATTATGGCCTTTGCCTTTTGCAACTTCTTGTTGTGGTATTGAATTTATGGCAACGATGGCGTCGCACTATGATTTATCAAGATTTGGATCTGAGCGTGTGGGATTCTCTCCACGTCAGTGTGACTTGTTAATGGTGATGGGAACTATTGCAAAAAAAATGGCTCCAGTATTAAGACAGGTATATATTCAAATGGCAGAACCTCGTTGGGTTATTGCAGTTGGTGCTTGTGCTTCAAGTGGTGGTATTTTTGATACTTATAGTGTTTTGCAAGGAATTGATCAAGTGATACCAGTGGATGTATACGTTCCAGGCTGCCCGCCAAGACCAGAAGCTATTATTGATGGCTTTATGAAAGTGCAAGACTTAGTGGGACAAGAAAGTGTAAGAAGAAGAAATAGCGAACAGTACAAAGCATTATTAAACAGCTACGGCATTCAATAAAAAAATTATGGCTTTGAGTAACGAATATATACAAGAACAACTAGTCGCTAAATTTGGTGATCAAGTATATGCTTTTAGTACTGCTGATGGAATGCTTTCTTTTGAAAGTTCCAAAGAGTTAAATTTAAAAGTATTACAATTCTTATACGATGAACCTAGTTTAGGTTTTACTTTTTTAACCGATTTATGTGCGGTAAACTATCCTGATAATGTAGGTGGAGAATTAGTAGTTGTGTATCACTTACACAACTTAAGAGAAAATGTAAGAATTAGGTATAGCATTGCTACATCTATTAATACTCCTGATGTATACACTGCAAGCAAATTATTTGAAGCAGCCAATTGGATGGAGCGTGAAACATATGATTTCTTTGGAGTGAATTTTGTTGGCCATCCAAACTTAAAGCGCATTTTAAATGTGGATGAAATGGATTATTTCCCATTAAGAAAAGAATTCCCTTTAGAAGATCAAACAAGAATTGATAAAGACGATGAAATGTTTGGAAGAGGATAAATTATCCATTTATTAGAAGCCAACACAAAAAAAATTAACATGGAAGCACATCAAAATATCATATTACCTGAAGGTTCAATAGAAAAGCAAACCACTACTTTAAATTTTGGTCCTACGCATCCTGCAACACATGGTGTATTTCAAAATATTATGGAAGTGGATGGAGAGCGTGTAGTATCTACTGAACAAACTGTTGGTTATATACATCGTGCATTTGAAAAATTAGCAGAAAGAAGACCATTAAATCAGATTACACCTATTACTGATAGATTGAACTATTGTAGTAGTCCCATTAATAACATGGGCTGGCATATTACATGTGAAAGATTTTTACAAATTGAAACGCCAAAGCGTGTTGATTATTTGAGAATCATTGTAATGGAATTGGCTCGTATCTCAGACCATTTAATTTGTAATTCAATTGTAGGTGTGGATACTGGTGCTTATACTGGTTTCTTATATGTGATGCAATACAGAGAATTGATCTATGAAATTTATGAAGAAGTATGTGGTTCTAGATTAACAACAAATATTGGAAGAATAGGTGGTTTTGAAAGAAACTTCTCTAATACTGCTTTCACTAAATTGGAAAAATTCTTAAACGAATATCCAAAAGTGTTGAAAGAGTTTGAAAGCTTGTTTACGCGTAATAGAATTTTTATGGAGCGTACACAAGGTACTGGTGGAATTAGTGCCGAGCGTGCAATGAACTATGGTTTTACAGGACCTAATCTTCGTGCTGCAGGTGTGGACTATGATGTGCGTGTTGCAAATCCTTACAGTAGTTATCAAGATATTGATTTCACAGTGCCTGTAGGTTCAACTGGTGACAACTATGATCGTTTCTTGGTTCGTAATGCAGAAATGTGGCAAAGTTTATCCATTATTCAACAAGCATATAATAAAGTGCAATCTTTCAAAGGAACGGATGCGGAAATTTATCATGCTGATGTTCCTGAATATTATCTTCCTAAAAAAGAAGATGTATATACTAAGATGGAAGCATTAATATGGCATTTCAAAATTATTATGGGTGAGATTGATTTGCCAAAAGGTCAAATCTATAGTCCAGTGGAAGGCGGTAATGGTGAATTAGGATTTTACTTAATCAGTGATGGTGGTAGAACGCCATTCCGTTTACATTTTAGAAGACCATGTTTCATTTACTATCAAGCATATCCTGAATTAATTAAAGGAGGCATGTTAAGTGATGCAGTGGTTACCATGAGTAGTTTGAATTTAATTGCAGGTGAATTAGATGCATAATTAAAATAGAAAAGAATAGTATGGCATATATATTTAATGATACACAAATGGCCGAGTTTAAGCGCTTGGTAGCTAGATATCCAGAAGGAAAGCAAAAGAGTGCATTGTTGCCAGTATTGCATTTAGCGCAAGAGAGTTTTGATGGTTGGTTGCCTACAGAAGTATTAGATTATGTGGCAAGCTTATTACAAATTGAACCTATCGAAGTGTATGAAGTAGCTACATTCTATTCAATGTATAATTTAAAGCCAGTAGGCAAATATGTTTTTGAAGTTTGTCAAACTGGTCCTTGTATGATTAGCGGATCTGATTCCATTATAGATTATATCAAACAAGTTTTAGAAATTAAGCCAGGTGAAACAACTAAAGATGGGTTGTTTACTTTGAAATTAGTAGAGTGTTTGGGAGCTTGTGGTTATGCGCCAATGATGCAAGTTGGAAAAATTTATAAAGAGCATTTGACTAAAGAAAAAGTGGATGCCATTATTGCTGAGTATAGACAAGTAGCTAACAAAAATTAAAAGAACCTAGTTAAATAAATAAC
>CAWULX010000038.1:0-10684 GCA_963923775.1 uncultured bacterium | reverse complement strand
CCTAGGCCGTCATAATCTAAGCCATAGCCTACCACAAATTTGTTGGGAATATCAAAACAACTATAATCTACTTTAACAGGGAAAGCCAATGCTTCTTTCTTGTTCAATAATACTGCAATTTTAATACTTGCAGGTTGTTGAATTTCTAACTGTGGAAGATAATGATGTAAGGTTTTTCCGGTATCAATAATGTCTTCTACAATAATAATATGTCTATCTCTAACATTGGCATCTAATCCAATAGCTGTAATCACATTGCCTGTAGAAGTAGTGCCTTTATAGGAAGCTAATTTAATAAAGCAAACTTCTGCTTCTATAGTTATTTGTTTAAATAAATCTGCTGTGAATAAGAAAGAGCCATTTAAAATAGATAAGAAAAGGGGTTTCTTGCCTTCATACTCTTTATTTAATAAAGTAGCTAATTCAGTAATTTTTTCTTGAATAGAAGCCTCACTTAAATAAGGGACAAACTCTTTATCTAATACTTTGATGGAAGACATAGTGTTAATTTATTTTTTCTTTCTTTTGAAAAGGTTTTTGAAGAAATTAAATTCAAATTTAAAAGAAACCTGTCTTAAGCTTTGTTCGGGTTTACTTTCTTTTGGCTTAAATAATAATACTATTGTACCTTCTTTCAACTTACCATTGGAAAGAGTTTTATTGTACATTTTTAAATAACTTAATTGAATTCCTTCTGTTTGGCTAATATCATATAAGGTCTCCCCTTCTTTAGCCATATGAACACTCTTATTACCTGTTTTTTTCTTCTGTGCTAAGAATACTAATTGATCTTTGGCTGCAACATCTGATTCTTCGACATCATTAAATGCAAATAGCTTATATAAAGATTTTTTATGAAGTTGTGCAATTTGTAAAAAAGAACTTCCTGCTTTAACCCATAATACTGGTACCGAATTAATCTTGAATTTTTCTTTAGGGTAATTAATTACCTTTTTGGTTGTAATTGTAAATAGAACCTGTTTAACAGTGTCTTTACTTATTTCTAGACCTTTCATTTTTGGCATATCATTCGCTACAGTATTACTGGAAGCATTAATGCCATTTACTTTAGTCAAAGCAATATGTGAGGTATCTGCTGCAAAAATTTGCGCTTGAGTGGTTGTTTTTACTGAATCAACAGCTACTTTTACAGAAACAGTATCTTTTAATTTTACAGGTACTGTATCTTTTATTACTGGAGCGATTTCTTTTTTAACGGGGATATCAGCATCAACAGTATCTAATTCAGGGAAATTGTATTGAGACAATTCATAGTCATCAATGATTTTTAATATTTTTCTTGGGTAGTCACTAGCAGTTGCATAGCCTGCTTTTTTTAAACCATATGCCCAAGCACTATCATCTACTGGATCTAAATTAAATAAAGGAGCATAGTTAGGTCTATTTTTTAAAAAATCAGAATGGTCTTTAAATGAAGCTAAAGCAGTTGGGTATACTCTAAAACATTCTTGTTTTGAATCATCATCTTGAAAAGTAGTTTCGCCTTTCCAATCGGATTTACATTTTATGCCAAAATGGTTATTGAATTTCTTTGCTAAATTACTTTCGCCGCTATTTGATTCTAGAATACCTTGAGCCAAAGTGATGGAAGCAGGGATACCAGTTCGCTTCATTTCTTGAACCGCAATTTTTTTATATTGCTCAATATATACAACGGTAGATTCTGCTTGAGCATGGGAAGCTTTTATTCCCAATAAAAAACAAACAATTATTAAACAATGCTTCATCATATGCTTATTTTTTTCTTATAAGAGTAAGTCCATCTCTAATGGTTAACATTATTCTTTCTGTTTCATCATCATTCGCCACCATTTCATTAAAAGCCTGAATAGCTTTTGCGTTTTTACCACTTATTTTCTCTTCTAAAACCTCTCCATGAAACAGGGTATTATCTGCAATAATAATACCATTTGTGCTCATTTTGGGCTTTAAAAGTGTATAATAATCTACATAACCTGTTTTGTCTGCATCAATAAATGCTAAATCATATAAATAGGGCAGTGTTGGAAGGATTGTTTTAGCATCTCCAATATGTTGGTTAATTGATCTGCCATTTCCATATTGGCTAAAATATGTTCGAGCTCTTTGAGCATCTTCTTCTCTTAGTTCTATGGTGTCAATTAGCCCTCCGGCCACTAATCCCTCTGCCAAACATAAAGTGCTAAAGCCATTAAATGTACCAATTTCAACAATGTATTTGGGTTGTAGCATTTTGCTTAAAAAAGCTAAGAATCCACCTTGGTTCCAGTTGCTTTGCAAGTGGGCATGGGGGTGTTCGGCCATAATGGCTTCGTACATAGCTTTTAAAACTGGGGGAGTTGCGTTGCTATATTGATCTACATATTCGTTCGCCTTGGGATGAATCAAGTCCATGCGCAAAGGTCTATATTTTTTTGATACCAGGCTTTGAAATTAGCCATAAACCAATGAAAGTAATTAATCCATTAATAATCAATAGCTCTTGACCAATTTTAAAATTACCCAATAATTCCACTTGATATTTATCTAGTATCAAACAAATAATGGGGGCAATAAAACAAGGGATAGGGGACCATTGATCTTTTATAGATCTATTGGTAAGAATACCAAAAGCAAATAAACCCAATAATGGTCCATAAGTATAGGAGGCAATTTTTAATAACAAGTCAATAGTACTCTTATTATCTATCCATTTAAAAATCATAACTATGATCAAAAAAACTAAAGCAAAACTTAAATGAACAGTTTGTCTAATTTTTTTCTTCTTAGCCTCGTCCCATTCTTGATTTCTTTGCATGCCCAATAAATCAATACAGAAACTAGAAGTCAATGCAGTGATGGCACCATCAGCGCTGGGAAATAAAGCCGAAATAAGTGCTAAAATAAAAATAATAGAAATATAAGGTGGCATATTATTTAATGCCAATGCTGGGAATAAATCATCACCCACTGCATTTACACTCACCATTCTTCCATAAATATGTAATAATCCCCCTAAGAATAAAAATAGGCTAATTACAATCAGCATGGTAATACCAATAGTGATCATATTTTTTTGCGCATCTTTTAAAGTCTTTACAGAAATATTCTTTTGCATCATTTCTTGGTCCAAACCAGTCATGGTTAAAGTCACAAATGCACCACCAATAATTTGTTTCAAAAAGAAAGACTTACTATTTACATCTGTATCAAATATGGTTGCATACCCCCTTGATTGCATGGCAGTATAAGCTTGCATAGCAGTAAAATCCATACTTGAAAGAATGTACACACTACAAATGATCAAACCTAATAACATACCTGAGGTTTGCAAGGTGTCAGTCCAAACAATGGTTTTAACACCGCCCTCGTATGTATATAATAAGATCATAGCCAATATTACCAAAGTGGTACCCCAAAAAGGTATACCCATGCTATCCAAAATAAATAATTGTAAAATTTTTACTACTAAATACAATCTTGCAGTGGCACCTAAGGTTCTTGATAATACAAAGAAAGAAGCACCTGTTTTATAGGCTTTAAATCCTAATCTTGTTTCCAAATAATTATAAATAGAAGTTAGGTTTAATTTATAATAAATTGGCAGTAAAACATAAGCAATACTTATATAGCCAATTAAATATCCAATAGTAATTTGTAAATAGTGAAAAGCATCTCTACCCACTGCACCTGGAACACTTACAAAAGTTACTCCACTTAATGAGGTTCCAATCATACCAAAAGCCACTAGCATCCAATTGCTATTCTTGTTGCCAATAAAGAAAGACATATTATTACTGTTCTTTCCAGTGATTTTAGCGACCCCTAATAAAATCAAGAAATAAATAATGACAAATACAAATAATAATGGAGCACTCATGATGGTTAAATTAGTATTTACAAAGTAATAACAAAGTTTCAATTAATTGCCTATTTTGTGTCATCGATTTAAATCTGATTTTATGAAACCAAAGGCAGTAACTATATTTTGTGGTTCCAAATCTGGGAATAATCCAAATTTTGAAAAAGAGGCAATAGCTGTCGGCGCTTTATTGGCCAAAAAAGACATTAAATTAGTTTATGGAGGTGGCAATAAAGGTTTAATGGGTGCTGTGGCCAATGGGTGTTTAGAAAAGGGCGGAAAAGTAATTGGGATTATACCAAAATTATTATTGGAATGGGAAGCTCAACATGATGGACTTACTGAATTAATTGTTACTGAGAACATGCATGCAAGAAAATTATTATTGTATGACAAGTGCGATATAGCAGTGGCATTACCTGGAGGCCTGGGAACTTTTGATGAATTGTTTGAAATGCTAGTTTGGAATAACTTAAGTATTCACGAAAAGAAAATCGTCTTGTATAATTTTGATGGCTTTTATAATCCCTTAGTGGAAATGATTCAAAAAATGGAAACTGAAGGTTTCTTATACGATAAAGCTAGATACAGATTTACAATTTGTAATAATAGAGAAGAATTGGCCGCTATTTTTTCTTAGCCAAATGAATAGGGAAACCAAAGCCCGCTCTAAAAATGGGTTGCGGTCTTAATTGACCCATGCCGTAAGGTGATTGTTGAGAGTTAATCAAATCAATCATAATACTTAGATAAGAAAATCCATTCTCTGTTCTTCTTCCATAACCAATACCTGCTAAAACACTGGTAGCACTTACTTGTACCTTGTTAGAAATATTATCTACAATATCTGTAGATTTCGCCCATGTCCAATTGTATTCGGGTTGAATTTGTAAGAAGAATTCATTCACTGGCCATATTCTAGCAAAACCACCCAAACCAAATTGAGTTTTATGGTACTTTGCATTAATGCCATCATAAGAAGCAATTGTTCTATAAGAGCTGTAGTAAATATTAGAAATTAATCCAAGATCTATATAATCATTATAAGATTTAACCAATTCAGGGTTTAAGCCAATTTGAAAAGAGCCAGTTCCACCACCTAAAACCAATCCACCACCAATCATAAATGGTCTTTCTGGTTCCATTAACTTGCTTGTTTGAATGATGTTGTTTTGAGCATGTACATCCAAAGCAATTAATAAAATTAGTAGGGATAAAAACTGTTTCATTTGATTTAATTTAAGTCGAATATTTTTCCAGCATTCAAAATATTGTTTGGATCAAAAGCTTTTTTAATGCCTTTCATAATTTCTAAAGAAGCATCTTTAAATACTACAGGCATATATGGTTTTTGAATTAATCCAATACCATGCTCTCCACTAATAGTTCCGCCTAGGCTATACACTAATGCAAATAATTCTTTTAAGATAGCATTCATCTCTTCGCTTCCATGACTATTCTTAATAGTAGGGTGGTTGATTCTAATATGTAAATTACCATCGCCTGCATGACCATAACATACTGCATGAAATCCGTATTGCTTTCCTAATGCTTTAACGCCTTTTACCAATTTTGGTAATTCTGCTCTCGGTACCACTGTATCTTCTTCAATGGTATAACCTACACTCTTCACTGCTTCTGCCACTCTTCTTCTTAATTTCCACAATTCTGTTTTTTGTTGTGCATCATCTGCAAAGAAAATTTCACCAGCTTCAAATAGTGTTAACACTTCAGCTATGGCTTCCATTTCTCCCATCAATACATCCATATTGTTTCCATCCACTTCTATAATTAAATGTGCTGCAATATCATCTGTAACTGGAAAGGCAGTACTATCCACCATCTTACTTACAATCTTGATTGAATCAATTTCCATTAACTCCATCGCACTTGGTGTAATACCTGCTCTAAAAATAGCACTTACTGCTTCACTTGCTTTTTCTAAACTAGTGAAAGGGGCTAACATTAATAAATCAAACTTAGGTAATGGAATTAATTTTAAAACAATTTTAGTAACAATGCCTAAAGTACCTTCACTTCCTACTAATAGTTGCGTTAAATTATAGCCGGTAGAATTTTTCAAAACATTAGAACCTGTCCAAATAATATCTCCAGTAGGGGTTACAATTTCTAAGTTTAATACGTAGTCTTTTACCACTCCATATTTTACTGCTTTTGGGCCACCAGAATTTTCGGCAATATTTCCGCCGATAAAACAAGATCCCTTACTACTTGGATCTGGAGGATAGAATAAATGCACAGCCTTTACGGCATCTTGTAATACTTCAGTGATTACACCAGGTTCTGTGGTAACTTGTAAATTTCTTTCATCAATTTCTAAAATACTATTAAAACGTTCCATGGCAATCACTAAGCCACCTAAATGTGGTAAAGCGCCTCCACTTAAACCAGTACCACCGCCTCTTGGAGTTACTGGAATTAAGTGCTGATTACATAATTTCATCAATGCACTAATTTCATCTGCAGTTCTTGGCTTAACCACTACCTCTGGGTTATAATGCAATCTTTCTGTTTCGTCTTTCCCGTATTTTTCAAAACTTTCCGTATCAGTGAAAGTATATTCAGCACCTACAATAGATTTAAATGATTCTAAAAGTGCAGGGGTAATTTTATTCATCTTAAAAAGGTCATTTAAAAATTCAACTAGAATAATCCGTAAAGCATACCATCAACCTTGCTAATAATTTCTCCAAGGTCTTCTTCATTTTCGCCAAACTTATTTTTATCACAATCAATGACTAACAAAGGGCCTTCCTTGTATCCATCAATCCACTTATTATAAAAATCATTCAACTTCTTTAAATAATCTAATCTGATATTTTCTTCATATTCTCTACCTCTTTTCTGAATTTGTGCGACTAGTGTAGGAACAGAGCATTTTAAATAAATCAATAAATCAGGAGGTTGTACCATTGATTTAATGGTGGTGAAAAAAGAAAAATAGTTATCAAAATCACGCTTACTCATTAATCCCATCTCGTGTAAGTTAGGTGCAAAAATATTTGCATCTTCATAGATGGTTCTATCTTGAATCACTGTTTCGGTACCTTTTTGAATATCCAATATTTGGTTTAATCTACCATGCAAGAAATAAATCTGTAAATTAAAACTCCAACGTGGCATATCATCATAGAAGTCAGTTAAATAAGGATTGTGGTCAACATCTTCGAATTGAGGTATCCATCTATAATGTTTACTCAAAGCTTCTGTTAGTGTTGTTTTACCTGCCCCGATGTTTCCAGCGATTGCTACGTGTTTCGGTTTTTTAGGTGCTGCTGCTTTTGCCATATTGTTAAGATGTGTAATGAGGTGATAGTATTAATAGTTCATTCCTACTGCCTTTCTAACGGCAGTCAAGGTGGTTGATGCGCTTGCTCTAGCTTTATCTGCACCTTGATGTATTATTTTTAATAATAAATCTTTGTTTGCTTGTAAATCTGCAGCTTTAGACCTGATAGGGTTAATAAAATTCACCATATCCTCTGCCAATTGTTTTTTCATATCGCCATAACGAATGATACAATTCCCTTCGCTGCTATTATTAAAATCATCTTCAAACTTTTTCACTGTATCTGGTGTACTTACCAAATTCATCAATGTAAATAAGTTTTGAATATAATCTGGTTTTTCTGAATTAGGGGTTAAAGGTCCTTGGTCTGTTTTAGCTTTCATTACTTTTTTACGAATCAAATCGTCTTCATCTGCTAAGAATAATGTGGTCATTTGATTTTCACTCTTACTCATTTTACCATTACCGTCTAAACCTAAAATCTTGACCAATTCACTATTGTAATTGAATGCATAGGGTAAAGGAAATGTTTCTCCGTAACGGTGGTTAAATCTTTCTGCAAAATTTCTCGCCATTTCTAAATTTTGTTCTTGATCTTTTCCTACTGGCACTTTCACTGCACGATGAATTAAAATATCTGCTGCTTGTAAAACAGGGTAAGTTAACAATCCTGCATTCACATTCTCAGGTTGCATTCTTACTTTGTCTTTAAAGGTGGTGGTTTTTTCCAACTCCCCTTTATAAGCTAACATATTTAAATACAAATACAACTCTGCAATTTCTGGAACATCACTTTGAACATATAAAGACACTTTTTCGGGGTCTAATCCACAAGCAATATTTTCAGCCACAACTCTTAATACACTTTCTTGTAAAGTTTTGGTATCAGGGTGGGTAGTTAAACTATGCCAGTTAGCTACAAAAAAATAACAATTATATTCATCTTGCATGCGCACATAATTACGCATTGCTCCAAAATAGTTACCCAAATGAAGGAAGCCGGTAGGCCTGATTCCGCTTAATACAATTTCCTTTTCCATAGCTGTGCGAAGATAATGAAACAAGACCCCATTTTTTGCCATCTTTTTGGGATATTTGTACCCAATCCAAAAAAAAATTAGCTTGAGTCAATCTACTCTTTTATCTAGCCCCATTGAATATCTAAAAGGGGTGGGCCCATTGAGGGCAGATATGCTTAAAAAAGAGCTGAATTTGTACACTTTTGGAGATTTATTGAACCATTTTCCGCATAGGCATATAGATAAAACCAAGGTCTTAGAAATTGCCAAAATAACTCCAGATCAAGACTTTGTGCAAGTAAAAGGGGTTTTAATGGGTATGGATACCTTGGGAGAAAAGCGATCTAAGCGATTGGTAAGCCAGCTTAGAGACTCTACTGGTCAAATAGAATTGGCATGGTTTCAGGGTATTAATTGGGTACAAAAGCAATTAATGGAAGGACAAACCTATATTGTATTTGGTAGAGTGAGTTTTTTTAATGGAAGAGCTCAAATAGTGCACCCAGAGATGGAGCCTTATGTTGCAGCCACAGCTGGACAAAAATCTGTTCTTGAGCCGGTGTATCCATCCACAGAAAAATTAAAAGCAAGAGGATTAAATGGAAAGCAGATTGGTAAATTAACCCAAGCACTTTTTTTGCAAATAAGTGAAAGAGATTTGCCAGAAAATTTACCTGAAAGTATATTAAAAGATCAATTGAGTAGATGGGAAGCGTATAGACAAATTCATTTTCCTCAATCTCAAGTATTATATAAAAAAGCCTTGAAAAGATTGGTTTTTGAAGAATTATTGATAGCGCAAGTAAGATTGAACTTAGTAAAAATAGATCGACATAAAAATAGTAGGGGACATAAATTCGAAGTTGTTGGAGATTATTTCAATAATTTTTACAATCATCATTTGCCTTTTGAATTAACAGGTGCACAAAAAAGAGTGATCAAGGAAATTAGACAAGATACGGCAAGAGGCTATCAGATGAATAGATTGTTGCAAGGTGATGTGGGTAGCGGAAAAACAATGATAGCCTTACTATCCATGTTAATTGCTGCAGATAATGGTTATCAAAGTTGTATGATGGCCCCTACAGAAATTTTGGCGCAACAACATTATGCAGGTTTATCTGAATTACTTAAAGACATGCCTATCGAAGTGGCTTTATTGACGGGAAGTACAAAGACAGCAGAGAGAAAAAGAATATTACAAGGTTTATTAGATGATACCATTCACTTTGTTGTAGGTACTCATGCTATTATTGAAGAAGTGGTACAATTTAAAAACCTTGGTTTAGCGGTGATTGACGAACAGCATCGTTTTGGTGTTGCACAAAGAGCACAGCTTTGGAAAAAAGCAAGTATTCCTCCGCATGTATTGGTGATGACCGCAACGCCTATTCCTAGAACTCTTGCCATGACTGCTTTTGGAGATTTGGATTATAGTGTGATGGATGAATTACCTCCAGGCAGACAACCTATTAAAACGGTACACCGTTTTGAAACAGCCAGAGCTAATGTGATGGATTTTGTGAAAACAGAAATTCAAAAAGGTAGACAAGCTTATTTTGTATATCCTTTAATTGAAGAGAGCGAGAAATTAAGTTTTGAAGATTTAATGCAGGGCTACGAACAAGTAAAAAGTTATTTCCCTGAACCTACATACAAAATAAGTATGGTGCATGGAAGACAAAAAAATATTGAAAAAGAAACCAATATGCAAAGATTTGTTTCTGGAGATACGCAAATATTGGTGGGAACAACTGTGATTGAAGTGGGTGTGAATGTGCCTAATGCAAGTGTGATGGTGATAGAAAGTTCTGAGAAATTTGGACTATCTCAATTACATCAGTTAAGAGGAAGAGTGGGAAGAGGTTCTGATCAGAGTTATTGTATTTTATTAAGTAGCGTAAAAGCTAGTAAGGAAGCAAGGGAGCGTTTGAAGATAATGTGTGATCAAACGGATGGGTTTGTAATTGCTGAAAAAGATTTAGAAATAAGAGGACCAGGTGATATAGATGGTACAAGACAAAGTGGTGCACTAAATTTTAAGTTAGCAAATATTATTAATGATAGACAAACCTTGATAGAAGCTAAAGAAATTGCCAATACAATATGTGAAAAAGATCCTAATTTATCTAGTCCAGAAAATGCACCACTTAAGGCATATTTACTTTCTCAAAAATCTAAAATTGGCTGGGGAAAGATCGCCTAAGACTGCGTTTTTTGATTATCTTGCAAGTAGACCAATTTTAAAACAATCCTTATGAGTAAATATCTGCCATTAGATAAAAATATCTTTATTCAGAATAGAAAAAGATTTACTTCAAAAATGCAACCCAATAGCATTGCCATTTTTGTAAGTAATGATGAATTTCCTTTAAATGGAGATGCTTTACATCATTTTCAACAAAATAGTGATTTGTTTTGGTTATCAGGAATTGAGCAAGAAGGTTCAATGGTAATATTATTCCCTAATAACCCAGATCCAAAGTATAGAGACTGTCTCTTATACACATCTGA
>CAWULX010000037.1:0-10716 GCA_963923775.1 uncultured bacterium | reverse complement strand
GCAGCGTCAGATGTGTATAAGAGACAGGTATATTGTACAGCTGGCTTTCCAAACTTGAATAGCACTTTGGAAGTGATGGAGTCTTTACAAGCCAATGGAGCAGATATTATTGAAGTAGGTATGCCATATAGTGATCCTTTAGCGGATGGAGAAATTATACAATCAAGTAGTTTGGTGGCTTTGGAAAATGGTATGACGATTGAAGTATTGTTTGAACAATTAGCTAATATGAGAAAGTCTATTCATATTCCCGTAATTCTGATGGGTTATATGAATCCTATTTTACAATATGGTTTTGAGCGTTTTTGCAAAGCTGCAAAAGAAGCTGGTGTGGATGGTTTAATTTTACCAGACCTGCCTTTATTTGAATTTGATACAATCTACGGGAATACTATTAAAGAAAATGGTTTAGATTTTATCTTCTTGGTGACTCCTGAAACCTCAGAAGAGCGCTTGAGAAAATTAGATAATTTAAGTACTGGTTTTTTATATGCAGTAAGTTCATCTGCCACAACGGGAAAAGATAAAGATTTTTCTAAAGTAGCATTGTATTTAAAGAAATTAAAAGCATTTGGATTGAAAAATCCTTTCTTAGTTGGTTTTGGAATCAAAGACAAAGAAAGTTTTAATGCTGTGAATGAATATGCCAATGGTGCCATTATTGGGTCTGCTTATATTAAAGCATTATCCTCTGGTGCAGATATTAATGCCATTACCAAAACATTCTTATCTTCTATTTTACAATAAACATGGATACAGTTATAATTCAATATAATGCAGGTAATATTCAGTCCGTTTTATATGCACTGGAGAGAATAGGTGTGACTGCTCAAGTGACAGATAATCCAGAAAAAATAGTAGCTGCTGATAAAGTTATTTTTCCGGGAGTAGGAGAAGCAAGTACTGCTATGCAGTATTTAAAAGAAAGAAAATTAGATGTTCTGATTAAAGCATTAAGACAACCAGTATTGGGTATTTGTTTGGGAATGCAATTAATGTGTAACTATTCTGAAGAAAACAATACCGATTGTTTGGGTATATTTAATGAGCAAGTGAAACAATTTAAACCAGGGAGCATTTCCATTAAAGTTCCTCAAATGGGATGGAATACCATTACACATTTACAATCTAATTTGTTTAAAGGGTTGGATGAAAATAGCTATGCCTATTTTGTGCATGGATATTATGCGGCTATTGGGGAGCATACAATAGCACAAACCAATTATATTTTAGATTATAGTTCTGCATTACATAAAGATAATTTTTATGGAGTGCAGTTTCATCCAGAGAAATCTGCCAAAGCTGGAGAACAAATTATTCAAAACTTTTTATCAATTTAATGATGCAAATAATTCCCGCAATAGATTTAATCGATGGTAAATGTGTTAGATTGACTGAAGGAGATTATGCCCAAAAGAAAATCTATAATGAAGACCCATTAGAAGTTGCTAAAGCTTTTGAAGGTATTGGTTTAATGCGTTTGCATTTGGTGGACTTAGATGGAGCTAAAGCTGGTGAAGTAGTCAATTGGAAAGTATTGGAAAAAATTGCAAATCAAACGCAGTTGAGCATAGATTTTGGTGGAGGTATTAAAAAAGAAGCAACTTTAAAAACTGTTTTAGATACAGGTGCAAAATATGCAACCATTGGTAGCTTAGCTGTAAATAACAGAGTGGTTTTTGAAGAATGGATAGAACGCTTTGGAGCAGATGTTTTTATGTTAGGAGCGGATGTTTTTGAAGAAAAAATAGCGATTGGTGGTTGGATTGAAAAAACCAATATTGATGTTTTTGAATTTATTCAATCCTATATGAATAAAGGTATTACTCAAATTTTTTGTACCGATATTCAAAAAGATGGGAAATTGGCTGGCCCTTCCATTAATTTATATAAAAAAATCATTCAACAATTTCCTGCCCTTCACTTAATAGCAAGTGGGGGTGTGAGTAATATGGGAGATTTGCAGTCACTTCAAGCAATTGGTTGTAGTGGAGCTATTGTAGGAAAAGCCATTTATGAAAATAGAATTACTTTAGAAGAACTCGCTAGATTTTAATCATATGTTAACTAAGAGAATTATACCTTGTTTGGATATCAAAGATGGCAGAACCGTAAAAGGTGTCAATTTTGAGCAAATCAGAGATGCTGGAGACCCAGTAGAATTAGCTTCTTTATATGCACAACAAGGAGCAGACGAATTGGTTTTCTTAGACATTACAGCCACTGTGGAAAGAAGAAAAACTTTGAGTGAGTTAGTGAATAAAGTCGCTCATAAAATTAATATTCCATTCACCGTTGGTGGGGGTATCAAAACAGAAGAAGATGTTTCTATTTTACTGCATAATGGTGCAGATAAAATTTCCATCAATACAGCAGCTTTTAATAACCCTTCTATCATTAAAAGCTTTGCGAAAAATTTTGGAAGTCAATGTGTAGTTTTAGCCATAGACGCAAAATGTGAAGAAGATGGAAATTGGTATGTGTATTTGAATGGAGGCAGGGTTAAAACAGATAAATTAGTAGAAGATTGGGCAAAAGAAGCAGTGGAATTAGGAGCTGGAGAAATTTTATTAACTAGTATGAATCATGATGGCACTAAACAAGGATTTGCTTTAGATATTACTGCTAAACTATCTGAAACTTTACCTGTGCCAATTATTGCTTCAGGGGGAGGAGGAAATGAACAACATTTCTTGGATGTATTCACTAAAGGAAAGGCTGATGCAGCATTGGCAGCTAGTATATTTCATTACAAGGAAATAACCATTCCTGATTTAAAAAGCTATTTACATTATCAACATATTCCTGTAAGACTTTAAATAATTTAAATAAATAAAAGATGAATATCGATTTTTCAAAATACGCTGACGGTTTAGTGCCGGCTATTGTTCAAGACCAGCAAACTGGAAAGGTTTTGATGTTGGGCTTTATGAATCAGGAAGCAGTTGACACAACTATCTCACTACAAAAAGTAACTTTCTTTAGTCGTACTAAAAATAGATTATGGACAAAGGGAGAAGAAAGTGGACATTTTTTAAACTTGGTAAGTATGCAATTAGATTGTGATCAAGATACTTTATTGATTCAAGCTAATCCAAATGGTCCGGTATGTCATAAAGGATCTGACACTTGTTGGGGCGAAGAGAATAAAAAATCTACTGTAGATTTCTTACAAGAATTAGAAGCAGTAATCGCCAATAGAAAAAACGCAGCACCAGAAAGTTCTTATGTTGCCTCTTTGTTTAAAAAAGGTATCAATAAGATAGCACAGAAAGTAGGAGAAGAAGCAGTAGAGACAGTCATTGAAGCAAAAGACCAAAATGACGAACTTTTTATAGGAGAAGCTGCAGATTTATTGTTCCATTACTTAATCTTATTACAAGCCAAAGGGTTTACTTTATCTGATATTACCAAAGAATTGCAGAAAAGGCATAAAGCATAAATGCTTATATTTGACTATTCAATAATAATACAATGAAAAAAATAATTTTGGGTTTTATTGCTTTGGCAGGTTTTCAAACCATCATGGCTCAGGGATTACAAATTAATGCCAATATTAAAAATATGCCAGACAATGTGACGGCTAGTTTAATAGATGGGATGGCCAATAAAATAGTGGATTCTGCTAAAGTAGTGGGTGGCGCTTTTCAATTAAAAGCTTCTGTGGCTAACCCGGGTATATTTGTTATCTCATTTGCTGGCACTCCAATAAAATTTCAATTACCCATGTTTGTTGGCAACGATCAGTTAAGTATTAATGGAGACATGAAAGATGCTAGTAATATTGTGTATAAAGGTTCGGCTACACAGGATTTATATTTACAATACATGAAAGTATTAACTCCTCAAATTGAAGGTTTATTTGGGGCTAAAAATGCTGCTGCTACAGCACAAGGTGCATCTAAAGATTCTGCATTAAAGCAAGTTAGTATTAGAGAAACAGGTATTGCTAATTCTTTGACTGAATTAATTAAAGCAAATAGCCAATCTCCGGTATCTACATTATTCTTATTACAGGTAACAAATTTTGTTCCTTCTGTAAAAGAAAATTTGGGTACTTATTATGATTTGTTAAGTGGAGCAGCCAAGACAGGTCCTTTTGCAGAGTATATTAATAAAACAATCTCTACTGCAGGTGTGGGTAATATGGGTACTGTGCTTCCGGAATTCAAACAAAATGATGTGAATGGGAAGTCTGTGAGTTTAGCTTCTTTTAGAGGTAAATATGTATTAGTGGATTTTTGGGCTAGTTGGTGTGGGCCTTGTAGAGCAGAAAATCCTAATGTAGTGAAGACCTATAATGCATACAAAAATAAAAACTTTACTGTGTTGGGTGTTTCATTAGACCAAGATAAAGCAAGATGGTTGGAAGCTATTAAGAAAGATGGATTAACATGGACACATGTTAGTGATTTAAAATATTGGAACAATGCAGTAGCAGTTCAATTTGGTATTCAAAGTATTCCTGCGAATTTCTTATTGGATCCTAACGGGGTTGTGATTGGAAGAGATTTAAGAGGTGAGGATTTAAGCAGAATCTTATCTGAAAAAATTAAATAAGCATAATTGATATAAATAAAAAGCCCTGATTATTTCAGGGCTTTTTTGTATTCAGCTTCATCGAATCCGAGTACAATTATTTTTCCGTCTTCTTCAATTAAAGGCCTTTTAATAACAGAGGTCTTATCTATCATTAATGCTATGGCGGCTTTTTGAGTGGTGATAGTATCTTGTACTTCTTTGGGTAGTTGTCTCCAAGTAGCCCCTTTTTTATTGATTAAAGTTTCCCAACCCACTTGTTTACTCCAGTTAGTTAATTGACTCGCACTAATTCCTTTCTTTTTATAATCATGAAATTCAATAGCTACTTTATTAGCCTTTAACCAATCCAAAGCTTTTTTAACGGTATTGCAATTAGGGATAGCGTAAACGGTTTTCATACATCTATTTTAAATATTTTCTTCCTAACCAACTTTCTTTAATGGGTTGCATCCAGTTGGCTTCCATATCAGCTTTGTTATTCACCAAATTATTAAAATATAATGTAGTAGGAGATAACATGCCGTTTTCTAAAGCATATTCAACCTGTGCTAATGGAATAGTTTGAACCTTATCTTTTACCCAAAAAGCTAGCAACTCTCTATTAAACATTTGTACCCCAGTCATTTTCTCAATTTCCTTAATCACTCTAACTGAGCTATCCGTACTGCATCCGCTAACAGTAGTTACCGCTTCATCTGCCATCATCACAATAAATTGACCGTATAATGCAGTAGCAAATCCTTTCACATCTGTTCCATGACTTTTCCAATTATCAACAAATGCTTCCAAAACGGGTTCTATCGCAAAAAGTTCTCCCATCGTAAAAGTTCTGTTAGATTGATATACCCATAATTTAGATTGTGGGTGAAAGTCCTCTGGTAATATGGTTGCAAGATCAACAATCATTTTCTTAAATTTAAGTATGCCATTTTAATTGCTTATTGAATAGCTTGGGCAACAATTTCAGCAATATCTAACACATCCATTTTTATTTCTTCATTTCTATTTTTAATACCATCTGTCATCATGGTATTGCAAAAAGGACAAGCACTTGCTACCATAGAAGCATTTGTTGCAATAGCTTCATCTGCTCTTTCGGTATTAATTCTTTTATCTCCTTTTTCTTCTTCTTTGAACATTTGAGCACCACCTGCTCCACAACAAAGCCCTTTAGATTTACAACGCTTCATTTCGCGAAGTTCCATATCCAAGCTTTCTAATACTTTTCTAGGCGCTTCATATATATCATTGGCTCTTCCTAAATAACAACTATCATGGTATGCAATAGATTTGCCTTTCCATTCATTGCTATCCGTGAATTTAATTTTTCCTTGTTCAATGAGTTCTTGTAAAAAAGTAGTGTGATGGATTACATCGTAATTACCCCCTAATGCAGGGTATTCATTTTTTAATACATTGAAACAATGCGGGCAAGTAGTCACTATCTTCTTTATATTATAGGCATTCATCACCTGAATATTCTGATAGGCCATCATTTGAAACATGAATTCGTTTCCAGCTCTTCTTGCAGGATCGCCAGTGCAAGCTTCTTCTTTGCCTAAAATGGCATACTCAACACCTGCTTTATCTAATATTGTGGCAAATGCTTTGGTAATTTTTTGAGCTCTTTGATCAAAGCTACCTGCGCATCCAACCCAAAACAAAACTTCCGGTTCTTTGCCTGCTGCTAGAAATTCTGCCATTGTTGATACTTTCATACAATTCAATTATGCTTGTTGTGTCCATGCATCTCTATCATCTGGAGAGAATTTCCATGGAGCAAAATTATTTTCAATATTACTAAACATGCCATTCCATTCAGCTGGGGCATTACTTTCTTCCATTACCAATGATCTTCTTAATTCAACAATAATATCCAAAGGGGAAATACTTACCGGACACTCTTCCACACAAGCATTACAGGTAGTACATGCTCTTAATTCTTCTACAGAAATATAATCGTGTAATAAAGATTTTCCATCTTCTTTCCAATGGCCTTCTTTTTGAATTTGTTTTCCTACTTCCTCTAATCTATCACGGGTTTTCATCATGATACTTCTTGGACTTAGTAGTTTGCCAGTTAGATTAGCTGGACAAGCGGCAGAACATCTTCCACATTCTGTACAACTATAGGCATCCATTAAATTTTTCCAACTCAGATCCATTACATCTTTAGCGCCAAACTTATCTGGAGCAGCAGCACCTACTGGAGCAAGCTCTGGTTGCATTGCATATAAAACTTCTTTTTGAATCGATTCCATATTGTGCATCTTCCCCTTTGGCTCCAGAGAAGCATAATAAGCATTAGGAAAAGCCAGTATAATGTGCAAATGCTTTGAATATGGTAAATAGTTCATAAATGCATATATACCAATAATATGAATCCACCATGCGGTATGTTCAATAGTGGCTAATTGATTTTCGTTCAATACATTGAACCATGGTTTAATATAAGAGGATAAAATAAAATGAGTTTCAGGATCAGCTGCATTCATGGTTAAAAACAAACTCATTAACACTACTTCGATAATTAAAATAATATTAGCATCAGATCTTGGCCATCCATTTAAATCTTTGCTGATTAATCTTTTAATGGTTAAGAAATTTCTTCTAATAAAAAATATGATCACAGCAAATAAAACCAAGCCAGCTAAAATTTCAAAACTATTAATAAGTATGTCGTAACATTCGCCTAAAAGAGGAGCAAATGCTCTATGTGATCCTGTTAATCCATCAACAATAATTTCTAATAGTTCAATATTGATAATAACGAATCCAACATAAACAAATAAATGAAGGATGGCTACTAGTGGATTCTTAAACATCTTTTTTTGACCAAAAGCAAGTAAGGCAACCTGCTTCCATCTTTCGGTTTTGTCACCAGCTAAATCCACTGGTTTCCCCAATAAAATGTTTTTTCTAATAGCCCATAAATTCTTTCCAAATAAAAAGAAGGACCCTAAAGTAATTATACCAAAAATGATCTCAGCAATCCATGCCATAAGCTGTTTTTAAAAGTATTGAACAACAATGGCAAATTTAACCCATTTTGGCAAGTAATAAATCTAAAATACCCTCAAATAATACACAAGTTTACTAGGAATTATTTAATTTGCCGCTATTACCATTAAATGTCTATAAATCATAGAATATGAGTCCAGAAACTACACAGAAAATTGCCAGTTGGTTAAATGGAAATTACGATGAGGCAACTAAAAATGCCATCAAAGAATTACAAAATTCAAACCCTTCAGAATTGGAAGAATCTTTCTATAAAAATTTAGAATTTGGCACTGGCGGATTAAGAGGTATCATGGGAGTGGGGACTAATAGAATTAATAAGTATACCATTGGGATGGCTACACAAGGTTTTGCCAATTATTTATTGAAGACTTATCCAAATGAATCTATCAGTGTTGCCATAGGACACGATAGCCGAAATAACTCCAGATTTTTCGCTGAAACAACTGCGCAGGTATTTGCAGCCAATGGTATAATTGCACATATTTTTGAAACCTTAAGACCTACACCAGAATTAAGTTTTGCGATTAGACATTTAGGATGCAAAGCAGGGGTGGTTTGTACAGCTTCCCATAATCCTAAAGAATACAATGGTTATAAAGCATATTGGAATGACGGCGGGCAATTGGTTCCTCCTCACGATAAGAATGTGATCAAAGAAGTAGAAGCTATTCAATCTGTGGATGACGTGAAATGGAGTGGAGGAGAAGCGAATATTCGTTTAATGGGTACTTCAATGGATGATGCTTACATTAAGATGGTTAAATCATTAAGTGTTTATCCAGAAGTAATTGCTGCTCAAAAAGATTTGAAAATTGTTTATACACCAATACATGGAACAGGAATAACGCTAGTGCCAAGAGTATTAAGTGAATTCGGCTTCAATAATGTAACGGTGGTTGAAGAACAATCAACCCCTGATGGAAATTTCCCAACAGTGGGCTATCCCAATCCGGAAGAAAGTGAAACGATGTCTATTGGCTTAGCAAAAGCCAAAGCATTGGATGCAGATATTTTATTAGGTACCGATCCGGATGCAGATAGAGTGGGGATTGGCGTGAAGAACCATAAAGGAGAATGGGTATTAATGAATGGTAATCAAACGGCTGTTTTGGCTTTTGCATATATGATGGAAGCTAGAAAAGCAAAAGGTATCGCTCAACCTAATGATATGGTCATTACCACAATTGTAACTTCTGAAATGATCAATCAAGTAGCTAAACAAAATCAAGTTAACTGTTACAATGTGTTGACTGGATTTAAATGGATTGCCGAATTGATTAAGGAAAAAGAAGGTAATGAAAATTATATCATTGGTGGTGAGGAAAGCTTTGGATTAATGATTGGAGATCAAATAAGAGATAAGGATGCTGTGAGTGCTGTGGCATTATTGTGTGAAATGGCTGCTTATGAGAAGAGTAAAGGCAGAACCTTATTTGATAAAATGATTGATTTGTATGTTCAATATGGTTTTTATTATGAAAACTTAATTAGTATCACCAAGAAAGGCATGAATGGTCAGCAAGAAATTGCAGCCATGATGGAAGGGTACAGAAAAAATCCGCCTGCACAAATCAATGGCACTAAAGTGACCACTTTATTAGATTATGAACTTCAAAAAGGAACCAATTTGATAACAGGTGAAACTTGGACAATACAATTACCTAAGAGTAATGTATTACAATTTGTAACAGAAGATGGAAGTAAGATTTCAGCAAGACCTAGTGGTACAGAGCCTAAGATTAAATTTTATTTTAGCGTTAAAACCGAATTACTCAATAAAGCAGATTTTGATGCACAGTTTGCAAAGCTAGAAGAGAAGATAAACGGCATCATTAAAAGTATGCAGTTAAATTAATCGCATGCGAAAATTAGAAGATGCTTATTTGCACAAAGGTTTAAGGAATCAATTAGTTAATTTACTTAAAGAAAAAGGCATTACAGATACAAATGTCTTGAACGCCATTGGATCTATTCCAAGACATTTCTTTTTGGACTCTGCTTTTGATAGAATTGCCTATGAAGACAGGGCTTTTCCTATTGCTGCAGATCAAACCATTTCACAGCCTTATACGGTTGCATATCAAACTCAACTATTGGACATCAAACCAGGAGATAAAGTATTGGAAATAGGTACAGGCAGTATGTATCAAACCACAGTATTGGCAGAGATGGGTGCAAAAGTATTTACCATTGAAAGACAGAAACAATTATTTGAACAAACCACTAAATATATTTTTCAAGATAAATATCCTGATATTTATTTTCACTTTGGTGATGGATTTGAAGGATTGCCCACATTGGCCCCTTTTGATAAAATTTTAATTACTGCCGCAGCACCCGCTATTCCTCCTAAATTATGGGAACAATTAAAAGTAGGTGGTAAAATGGTTATTCCAGTAGACGAATCTGATACTACACAAAGAATGTTGCGTTTAACCAAGAAAAAGGATGGAAAAGAAAAAAGAGAATCCTTTGACGAATTCTCTTTTGTTCCCATGTTGGAAGGTAAGACTCAGAAATAATTACTGAGGAATTTGATCCATTCCTCCTCCGCCTTCTTCCATTTTATTATTTTTTCTTCTTAATAAGTTCATATCGAATTTTCCAAAACGATAAGAGAAGTTCACTCTAAACAATTGTTGGTCTCTAACCCTTGTTTGGTTTTGAATAAAGTATACACTTTGTGAAAAAGTTTTATTCACTCTGGTTTTGAATACATCATTTACACTAAAAGATAAACTTGCAGTATTGCCTCCTTTGATTGCCCACTCTTTTCTAATAGCCATATCAAAATCATACACTGGAAGATTATACCCTTGAGCAGTTGATTGAGGGCCGCCAAATCCGCCTCCAGGTCCACCAAATCCACCACCTCTGCTGCTACTTCCGCCCGGAGGTAAAATAGTTTTAGCTTGATATTGTCCACTAAACTGAAAACTCAAAGTTTTAGTTAATTTGAAAGTGTTATTCATTTTACTAAACCAGCTAGTTAAATCATTATTTACATTTTGACCAGGAATAGTTGCTTCGATAGCAGATTTAAATAAGTTAAAGCTCAGGTTTAAATCCCACCATTTTGTTACAGAAGTTTTATTGCTTAATTCCAAACCATACACTTTAGCAGTATTGGCATTGATAGAAGAACTAAAA
>CAWULX010000036.1:0-10745 GCA_963923775.1 uncultured bacterium | reverse complement strand
CACTTCTTGATGGATGAATAAAAAGATGCACTGCATCTTTTTATGAATGCTGAAAATTTAAATATAACAACAAATGCAATTGCACAATTTTAATTCGGGCCCATCTATTTTACCAAAAGAAGTTTTAGATCAAGCAGCTCAAGCTATTCATAATTTTAATGATACAGGATTATCAATTTTAGAGATAGGACATCGCACAACACATTTTGTTGCAGTGGTGGAAGAAGCAAGAACAATTGTAAAAAGATTAATGGGAATTGGAGATGAGTACGAGGTGTTGTTTTTACAAGGTGGAGCTACTATGCAGTTTATGCAAGTACCTATGAATTTATTAGATGAAAATGGATTGGCAGCTATTTGTGATAATGGAGTTTGGGGAAATAAAGCAGTGAAAGAAGCAAAACTATTTGGTCCAGTAGAAGTGGTTGCAGACACCAATGCAGACAAGCATACTCATTTAATAAAAGACCTGAAACTACCTGCAAATACTAGCTATTTGCATATTACTACCAACAATACAGTGGAAGGAACACAATGGCATAGCTACCCTCAATTAGGTGTACCATTAGTGGGTGATATGAGTTCTGATATATTTTGTAGACCTACTCCATTTAATCAATTTGATTTGATTTACGCAGGTGCACAAAAAAATATGGGTGCTGCTGGTGTGACAATGGTAGTGGTTAAAAAATCTTTATTGGGAAAAACGAATAGAAAAATTCCAGCAATTTTAGATTATCAAAAACATATTGAAGCAGGATCATTATTAAATACACCACCTGTGTTTGCAATCTATGTAAGTTTATTAACCTTAAGATGGATAGAGAAAGAAGGTGGACTAGCAGAAATGGAAAAAAGAAATATTGCTAAGGCTACCTTACTATATGATACTATTGATGCTTCAGAACATTTTTATTGCCCCATTAAAAAAGAAGATAGAAGTATTATGAATGCAGTTTTCTTTTTGAAAGATCAAACAAAAGAAGCAGCATTTTTAGAAATATGTAAACAAAATGGAATGATTGGTGTTAAAGGATACAGAACTGTTGGTGGTATTAGAGTAAGCATGTACAATGCAATGCCACATGACAGTGTGAAAGCATTTTGTGAATTAATCAAGAACTTCTCCTAAAGAGTCCTTAAAAAATCCGATATTCGCGCCCATGGCAAAAATTAGACCCTTTGAAGCTGTGCGCCCTCAGCCGCAGTTAGCAAAACAAGTAGCAAGTAAACCTTACGATGTTTTAAATAGTGTAGAAGCAAAACAAGAAGCAGTAGGAAATGCTTTTTCTTTTTTACATATTACAAAAAGTGAAATTGATTTACCAGAAACGGTAGATATTCATAGTCAACAAGTATATGATTTAGCTTTAGAAAATTTAAATGCTTTCTTACAAAGAGAAGTGTTGTTTAAAGAATCAAAGCCTTGTTATTATATCTATCAATTAATTATGGAGGGGAGAGCACAAACTGGATTGGTATGTGTAAGTAGTATTGATGATTACAATAATGATATCATTAAAAAGCATGAGTTTACCAGACCAGAGAAAGAGCAGGATAGAATCAATCATATCAAGACTTCTGGAGCACAAACAGGTAATGTGTTTTTAGCTTATCGAAATCAAGCTTCTATAGATGCATTAATAGATAAATGGAAGACTACCAAAAATGCAGTATATGATTTTACTGCAGAAGATGGCATTCAACATACTGTTTGGGCAGTGAGTGATGAAACAATCATTGATCAAATTACTTTATTGTTTGAAAAAGAAGTTCCTTGTACTTATATCGCAGATGGACACCATAGAGCAGCATCTGCAGCAAAAGTAAAATTAGCAGCACCAGATAGTGCAAATTATTTTTTAACTACTTTGTTTCCTTCTAATCAATTATACATCATGGATTATAATCGTGTTGTAAAAGATTTAAATGGACATACAGAAGAAGCCTTTATAGCAGCTTTAGAAAATCAATTCAGTGTAACAAAAGTAGACGCTGCATTTAAGCCAGCCAACTTGCATCATTTTGGAATGTATATCAATAAACAATGGTATAGCTTAATTGCCAAACAAGGGACCTACAATGACGCAGACCCTATTGGTGTTTTAGATGTAACCATTTTATCTAACAATATTTTAGCTCCTATTTTTTCTATTGTTGATCAAAGAACAGACAAGCGAATAGATTTTGTGGGTGGAATAAGAGGTTTAGCAGAATTAGAAAAAAGAGTGGATAGTGGAGAGATGGCGGTTGCGTTTAGTTTATACCCTGTAACTATTGATCAATTGTTCAACATTGCAGATGCCGGAGAGGTAATGCCTCCAAAAAGCACCTGGTTTGAGCCAAAATTAAGAGACGGCTTATTGACCAATTTGATTTACTAATAAATTAGCTTTTAATATACAAAACCCGTCCATTGGTCGGGTTTTTTTTGTATTTTGTTACACAATTTGCTTGACCATGGAAATCAAAAGACTCTTCGATTGTATCGAACATCAATTACAGCATTTTCCTCAGGAAGATATGTTGGCTGCGAAAGAAAATGGTGTTTGGAGAAAATACTCCACACAAGAAATTGCAACCACTGTAAATCAATTGAGTGCAGGATTATTAACACTAGGTTTATCAGGTAATAACTATACTGCTGAAGGAAGTGATAAAATTGCCATCATCAGTTCTAATAGACCCGAATGGTTAACTGCAGATTTAGCAGCGCAACAAATTGGCTTAATATGGGTTCCAGTGTATCCAACAACTAATCCTTTAGAATTAAAATTTATTTTGAATGATGCATCTGTTCAATACATGTTTGCAAGCAACCAAGACTTATATGACAAAGTAATGTCTATTAAAGCAGATGTGCCTTGTTTAAAAGAAGTATTTACATTCGATCATATTCCTGGCGCAAAACATTGGACTAGTTTATTAAATCAGGATGCTGATTTATTGAATCAAGTTGAAGTAATCAAAAAAGAAATTCCTGTAGATCAAGTTGCTACATTTATTTATACATCAGGAACCACTGGTACTCCAAAGGGCGTAATGTTAACGCATAAAAGCATTTATTTTAATTTACAAGCAGGTAAAAAAAGTTTCCCTTTTCCAGATGCACCCGAATTAAAAATGTTAAGCTTTTTACCATTGAATCATATTTTCGAAAAAGTAGCATCTTATATTTATATGTTTAGCGGCATGAGTATTTATTATGCCGAAAGTCTTGAAACCATTGGAGATAACTTAAAAGAAATTAAGCCAGATGGATTCTCCACCGTACCAAGATTACTAGAAAAAGTATTTGAAAAAATAATGATCACTGGTGAATCATTAACTGGCATCAAAAGAAAATTATTTTTCTGGGCAGTAGCATTAGGTGAGCAATATGATAATTTAAATCCTGGTTCTTGGTGGTATCGTACTCAATTAAAGCTAGCTAATAAATTAATTTTTAGTAAGTGGAGAGAAGCATTGGGTGGTAATGTGAAATTTATTGTAACAGGTGGTGCTGCATGTCAGGTAAAATTATTGCGCATATTCAATGCAGCTCAGATACCGGTTTATGAGGGGTATGGTCCAACAGAGAATAGCCCCATTATAAGTATTAATTTAAGAACACCAGGTGGAACTAAATTTGGTACAGTAGGACATGTCATAGAAGGTGTAGAATATAAGCTAGAACCGGATGGAGAGATCTGTGTTGCAGGACCAAGTGTGATGCAAGGTTATTACAAGCGCCCAGACTTAACTGCAGAAACTATTATTGACGGATGGTTGCATACGGGTGATATAGGAGAAATAGTAGATGGTAAATATTTAAAAATTACCGATCGTAAAAAAGAACTGTTCAAAACAAGTGGCGGTAAATATGTGGCTCCACAGCCTATTGAAAATAAAATGAAAGAAAGTCCTTTCATTGAGCAAGTCGTTTTGATTGGAGACAATAAAAGATTTGTAAGTGCCTTGATTGTCCCAGGCTTCTCAAAATTAAAAGAATGGGCAAAGCAACATGGTATTGAGTATACTAGCAACGAAGAGATTATAAAGAATAATATGGTCATCACTATGATTACCGATATTGTAGATGAGTATAATAAATTATTCAATCAAGTAGAACAGGTAAAGAAATTTACTTTAATACCAAGAGAATTCTCTATTGACAAACAAGAGATGACCCCTAAATTGAGTATTCGAAGAAAGAATATACTAGCCAATTTTGAAAAAGAGATAGAAAAGATGTATTTATAATTGAGCTAAAAATTTCTCTTTGATGACGCTTTGCACATCTTTGCCTTGAATTCTACTTTCTAACCAAGAGATAATATCTAAATACATGAAAGCGCGACTTTCTAATTTGTTTTTCTCTAATGGTTGTAAAGTTTGTAATAAGTCTTGGAAAGACTGATTAATTTCTCCACCAGATTGAATAGACTTTCTAATAAAATTAAAGAGTACTTCTTCCACCGCACCCAAATTATTCATCTTAGACATAAAACGGTAAACCGATTTAGATAAATAGTTTACAATTTCCATATTGCCCAATTCATAATGCGCAATTAGGTGTAATAATCTTGCATAACATTGTAAATCGTCACGCAGGTTTAACTTCCAATTAATAATTCTATTTAAGTAGTCAATCGCTTTGTCAGCTTGGCCTGCACCAAAATACAAACAAGCTATTTTGTAATAGAAAACCAACACTCTATGGCTATCCATATACATTTCAATCTCCTTCAATTTTTCTTCCATTGTAGGTACCATTGCTAAACCTTCACTAAAGCTACCTTCTAAAAAGTGTTGATTAATTTTAGCAATGTATAAGTAAACAAAGGATTGAATTTTATTATTCTGGTTATTTGCAACAATGGGTGTATCCATCACTCTTTCTAAAACAGCAATAGTCTCTTTAAACTTGTCAACGTATCTTAAATCAAATAAAGAAGTAATTAAATTATGCAATCCTTTAATATATTGTGCAGATTCAATTTGCTGCATATGTTCTTCCTTCTCAAATAAATCAACCCATTTTTGTGCATACCTATAATGCATTAAAAAATCTTGATTGATAAATCCATACCAGCAATAACATTGATACCTATACAATCTTTCATAAAAACCTTTGGAAGATTTCACTAATTCAATCGCACCGCTATTCATTAACTCATCTACCGCTTTTCTATCTTCATCATTTCTTGCATGACCATGTTGAATATACCAGCCGTATAATTGCAAACTCAAATTAGAAATAGCTGTAATCATATCAATACGAACATTCACCTCATTCATTTCCGTACCCAATTTTTCTGCACGGTCTTGCATGCTTCTGGTAATATGAAGTGATTCGATTTTCTTTTCTAAAAACAATACCTGTAATAAATAAGTTACCTGATTATTTTGTTTTGCTAATTGTTTAATTTTTTCAAGTAATCTTAATGCTTGAATATACAAACCCTTATTGTACAAAATTTTGGCATGGTCTAATTGCTCGTGAATTTGAAGATCAATATTTTCACTTTGCTTCAAAATGCGCAAACTTGATAAAATTTGATCATATAAGTGCGCTTTTAAATTAGAGAGCTGTTGTTTTTGAATGGACTCATTTTTTCGAAGCAATTCTTCCTCGTCGTAATCCTTCATTTTATCTAAGGCATCAAATAGCTGCACAATTTTAAGGTCGGCCGATCCAGAATTGCGGGCAGCGAACAACTTAAAGTTGCGTTTCTCCCCTTTTTCAAGGGATTTGATTAAAATAAATAAAGCATCCGAACTTAGGTTGGGCATCGTAGCCAATTTGAGGTCAATTTATTGAAAATCAACCAATTAAACAAAAATTATACCCCTTACAGGTTGTAAAATAGGCATAAAAATGATGTGAATTACTTGTTGATATTGGGTAAATTTGAACAATAACCGGGCGTATAGCCCGTTTTGTATCTATAACCGATTGTAAATCAATGCTATGAGCCAAAAAGTATTCATATTTGATACCACTTTAAGAGATGGTGAACAGGTGCCAGGGTGTAAATTAAACACCAAGGAAAAATTAGAGCTAGCGGTAAAATTAGAAGAGCTAGGGGTGGACATTTTGGAAGCGGGTTTCCCAGTATCTAGTCCGGGAGATTTTGAATCTGTTAATCAGATTGCCAAAACTTTAAAAAACACCGTTGTTTGTGGATTGTCAAGAGCTGTTCAAAATGATATCGAAGTTGCTGCTGCAGCATTAAAACCTGCAAAGCGTTTTAGAATTCATACCGGTATTGGTACATCTGATTTACATATCAAACACAAATTCAATAGTACTAGAGAAGAAATTATTGAGCGTGCAGTAAAGGCAGTTACCACAGCAAGAAACTTTACAGATGATGTTGAATTTTATGCAGAAGATGCAGGAAGAACAGACAACGAATATTTAGCAAGAGTCATTGAAGCCGTAGTGAAAGCAGGAGCAACTACTTTAAATATTCCAGATACAACAGGTTATTGTTTGCCTTATCAGTACCAAGAAAAAATGGCTTACCTAAGCAACCATGTTCCAAACATTGACAAAGCAGTTTTGTCTTGTCATTGTCATAACGATCTAGGATTAGCTACTGCCAATTCTATTGCAGGTGTAATGGGTGGTGCAAGACAAATTGAGTGTACTATTAATGGATTGGGCGAAAGAGCTGGTAACACTGCATTAGAAGAAGTAGTGATGATCTTGCAACAACATAAAGACTTAGGATTTTATACCAATATCAATCCAAAATTATTGAATCCAATTAGTAGAGAGGTTTCAGATGTAATGAGAATGATGGTGCAACCTAACAAAGCCATTGTGGGTGCCAATGCGTTTTCACATTCATCAGGCATTCATCAGGATGGATTTTTGAAAGAAGCACAAACTTATGAAATCATCAATCCTGCAGAAGTTGGAGCAGAAGATAGTAAGATAGTTTTAACTGCAAGAAGCGGAAGAAGTGCATTAGCACATAGATTGCATAAGATGGGTTATCAGTATACAAGAAATCAAGTAGATGAATTGTATCCAAAGTTTTTAGAAATAGCAGATAAGAAAAAAGAAGTATTAGAAGCAGACTTAAAAGAAATGGCGGAAGCATATAATTAATTATTATGGGAAAAACATTATTTGAAAAAATTTGGGACCAACATGTGGTAAAGCAAATTGAAGATGGACCATCAGTGGTATACATCGACAAGCATTTTATTCATGAGGTAACAAGTCCACAAGCATTTAGTGGTATTGAGAAGAGAGGGGCGAAATTATTTAGACCGCAACAAGTGGTAGCTACAGCGGATCATAATGTGCCTACTATGCATCAGGAATTACCTATCAAAGATGCTTTGTCAAAATTTCAGGTAGATACTTTGATAGACAATTGTAAAAAACATGGCGTTGAATTATATGGATTAGGTCATCAGTATCAAGGAATCGTGCATGTAATTGGGCCAGAACTAGGAATCACACAACCAGGCATGACCATTGTATGCGGAGATAGTCATACTTCAACGCATGGTGCATTTGGATCTATTGCATTTGGTATTGGAACTAGTGAAGTAGAAATGGTATTTGCATCACAATGTATTATGCAAACCAAACCAAAAGTAATGCGCATCAATATTGATGGCGAATTAAAAAAAGGAGTGGTTTCAAAAGATATTATTTTGTACATCATTGCACAAATCTCTGCGAGTGGTGCAACAGGTTACTTTGTAGAATATGCAGGATCTGCAATTCGTTCATTAAGCATGGAAGCAAGAATGACCATTTGTAATATGAGTATCGAGATGGGTGCTCGTGGTGGAATGATTGCGCCAGACCAAACAACATTTGATTATATCAAAGGAAGACTGTTTGCTCCTCAAGGTGCAGATTGGGATGCTAAGTTAGCTTCATGGAAAGAACTATATACAGATGCAGATGCGAAGTTTGATCTAGAAATAAATATTAAAGCAGAAGATATCGATCCAATGATTACTTATGGAACCAATCCTGGAATGGGATTATCAGTAAGAGGAACTTTACCTACTGTAGAAAGTTTTAAAGATGCTACAGAAAAACAAAACTATGAGAAGGCTTTACAATACATGGGATTAAAAGCTGGACAAAGTTTATTAGGAATGCCAGTGCAGCATGTATTTATTGGATCTTGTACCAATTCAAGAATTGAAGATTTTAGATTGGTAGCAAGTATTATTAAAGGAAAACAAAAAGATCCTAACATTAAAACATTGATTGTTCCAGGTTCTCAAGAAGTAGCTAAGCAAATCAAAGCAGAAGGATTAGATAAAATATTTGCAGATGCAGGAGTAGAAATTAGACAAGCGGGATGTAGTGCTTGTTTAGGAATGAATGAAGATAAAATTCCAGCTGGAGAATATTGTGTAAGTACTAGTAATAGAAACTTTGAAGGAAGACAGGGTGCTGGTGCAAGAACATTATTAGCCAGTCCATTAACAGCTGCTGCTGCATTGTTAACAGGAAAGATCACAGATATTAGAGACATTATATAAAAGAATATTATGCAATCATTACAAAAACTAACCAGCCGATTTGTTCCGCTACGAATAGAAAACGTAGATACGGATCAAATTATTCCTGCACGTTTTTTAAAGGCAACCACTAAAACAGGTTTTGGAAAAAACTTATTTAGAGATTGGAGATACGAGAACGACGATGAAACAAAACCAAAAGCAGATTTTGTATTGAATCAACCACAATATGGTGGAGAGATTTTAGTAGCTGCTAAAAACTTTGGTTGTGGATCATCTAGAGAGCACGCTGCATGGAGTATACAAGATTATGGATTTAAAGTAGTGGTATCAAGCTTCTTCGCAGACATCTTTAAGAACAACGCTTTAAATAATGGCGTATTGCCTGTAACAGTAAGTGATGCTTTCTTACAAGAAATATTTGCTGTGGGTGCTGAAGACACTTTGACGGTGGATTTAGAAGCACAAACAATCACTATTAATACAACCGGTTCTTCAGAAAAATTTGACATCAATTCATATAAGAAAACCTGTTTATTAAATGGTTACGATGACATTGATTATTTATTAAACATGAAGGCAGAGATTGAAGCTTTTGAACAAACTAGAAAATAAAAACATGGAAAAGAAAATAGCAGTCATATTAGGAGATGGAATTGGTCCAGAAGTAACGCAGCAGTCTATTAAAGTATTGGATACTATTGCCAAACACTTCAGTCATCAGTTTACTTATACGCATGCATTGATGGGAGCTTGTGCCATAGACGAAACAGGTAATCCATTACCAGATGAGACCATCAAAATTTGTTTAGGAAGCGATGCTATTTTATTTGGTGCGATTGGTGATCCAAAATACGATAACGATCCAACAGCAAAAGTAAGACCAGAGCAAGGTTTATTAAAACTAAGAAAGGAATTACAATTGTTTGCAAATATCAGACCAGTAAAAACTTATTCAGCATTACAACACTTAACTCCATTAAAACCAAAATTATTGGAGAACGTTGATTTTGTAATTTATAGAGAATTAACGGGGGGTATTTATTTTGGAGAAAAGTCTTTAAGTGAAGATGGCAATACTGCAACAGATGGTTGTTCTTATACTGTAACAGAAATTGAAAGAATTGCACATTTAGCATTTAAGCATGCGCAAATCAGAAGAAAGAAATTAACACTTGTAGATAAAGCGAACGTATTAGAGACTTCTCGTTTATGGAGAAAAGTAGTACAAGCTATCGCAAAAGAATATGCAGATGTAGCAGTGGATTATTTATTTGTAGACAATGCTGCCATGCAAATTATTTTGAATCCAGCACAGTTTGATGTGGTATTAACAGAGAACTTATTTGGAGATATTATTAGTGATGAAGCATCAGTATTAGCTGGTTCATTAGGTTTATTACCTTCTGCTTCTGTTGGAAATACAGTGGCTTTGTTTGAACCAATCCATGGTTCATATCCTCAAGCAAAAGGAAAAGATATAGCTAATCCATTAGGTTCTATTTTATCAGCAGCCATGTTATTAGATCATTTCAGTTTAAACAAAGAAGCAGAAATTATTAGAGAAGCGGTTAGCTGGTGTTTGAATAATGGATTTGTAACAAAAGATATCGATCCAATGAATAGTTATACTACCACAGCAATGGGAGATATGATTTGTGAATACATAGAGCGTCATGCAAAAGGAGAATCACATCCAATACATGAGCGTTTACATAAATCAACAATTATATAAGTATTATGGAATTAAATAAATATTCAAAGACTATCACTTTAGATCCAACGCAGCCTGCTGCGCAAGCCATGTTTTATGGTATTGGATTAACAGATGCTGATTTACATAAAGCACAAGTTGGTGTGGTGAGTATGGGTTATGATGGAAACACTTGTAATATGCATTTGAATGCATTAGCAGATCAGGTGAAGAAAAGTATTTGGGAACAAGATTTAGTAGGATTAACATTTCACACTATTGGTGTAAGCGATGGTATGAGTAATGGTACCGATGGTATGCGTTATTCATTAGTGAGTAGAGATGTGATTGCAGATAGTATTGAAACAGTTTGTGGCGCACAATATTATGATGCATTGATAGCAGTTCCAGGTTGTGATAAAAATATGCCAGGTTCTTTAATTGCTATGGGTCGTTTAAATAGACCAGCGATTATGTTATATGGAGGTACTATTGCACCAGGACATTATAAAGGACAGGATTTAAATATTGTATCTGCATTTGAAGCATTAGGACAAAAAATTGC
>CAWULX010000035.1:0-10938 GCA_963923775.1 uncultured bacterium | reverse complement strand
CCTAAATCAAGGAGATCAGGTGTTGATTCCCAATCCTGGATATCCTACTTATACAAGTGCAGTGAAATTAGCTGGAGGCACTCCGCTATATTACGAGCTTACTGCAGAGAATAATTGGGCACCGGATTTTGACAATCTAGAAAAATCGGATTTATCAAAAGTGAAATTAATGTGGGTGAACTATCCACAGATGCCCACAGGTCAGCAACCCAACAAATTGTTATTTGAAAAATTAGTAGCGTTTGGTAAGAAGCATCATATTTTAATTTGTCATGACAATCCTTATGCATTCATTTTAAACAATCATCCAGAAAGTTTATTATCTATAGAAGGTGCTAAAGAAGTAGTGATAGAATTAAACTCTTTAAGTAAAAGTCAAAACATGGCTGGTTGGAGAGTGGGGATGTTGATTGCGGGGGAAGACAGGGTCAACGAAATATTAAGATTTAAATCTAATATGGATAGTGGAATGTTTTTGCCAGTTCAATTAGCTGCTGCAAAAGCATTAAGCTTAGATCAATCTTGGTATGATTCAGTCAATAAAATTTATACAGAACGTCGTGAAAAAGTGTTTGAATTGTTAGATCTTTTGGATTGCGATTATTCAAAAACACAAGTAGGGATGTTTGTATGGGCTAAGATACCAGTCAAATATAAAGACGGGTATGCATTAAGTGATAAAGTGTTATACGATGCAAATGTCTTTATTACACCGGGTGGCATTTTTGGTACCGCTGGTAATAATTATATCCGTGTGAGTTTATGCGGTTCCATGGAAAAATTTAATGAAGCAATTAAAAGAGTAAAAGCATGCGTTTAGCAGTAATTGGAATTGGATTGATGGGTGGCTCATTAGCATTGACATTAAAACGAAAAGGTTTTGTGTCTTATGTTATTGGAGTAGATAATAATGCCCAACACCAAACAGAAGCTATGGCTCTAGGATTAGTAGATGAGATTATGACACTTGAAAAAGCAGTTAAATCTTCAGATATCATTGCTATTGCTACTCCTGTAAATATTGCTGAGAAATTATTGCCTACTATTTTAGACATTGTTGACCAACAAGTTGTGTTTGATGTAGGGTCCACCAAAGAAAGTATTGTGAATATTGCAAATTGTCATTTGAAGAAAGGCAGGTTTGTACCAACACACCCAATGTGGGGTACTGAATTTAGTGGTCCAAGTGCGGCACAACAGGATGCTTTTTTAGAAAAAGCAACCGTTATCTGTAATGCAGATAAAGTGGATGCAGATGCATTGCAAAAAGTAGAAGCTTTATACAAAGCACTGGGCATGCATATTGTAAACATGGATGCGATAAAACATGATATACACGTAGCTTATGTAAGTCATATATCGCATATTACTTCTTTCGCTTTAGCTAATACAGTTTTAGAGAAAGAAAAAGAGTCTGATGCTATTTTTCAGTTAGCAAGTGGTGGATTTGAAAGTACAGTGCGTTTGGCGAAGTCCAATGCGGCGATGTGGGTTCCCATCTTTATGCAAAACAAAGAAAATGTATTAGACGTATTGAATGAGCATATCAGTCAATTAAGAAAGTTCAAAGCTTGTTTAGAGAAAGAAAATTTTGATTACTTATCTGAATTGATTGAAAATGCGAATGGAATTAAAAGAATTTTGAAATAATTCAAAATTCTTTATTTAAGAAATTAAGAAAAATAAACATGAAGAAAATAGAAGAGATGGAAATAAAGAATGATCTAATTGAAGCAGTAAAAACAAAAAAGACTTTTGCTGAATTAGGCGTAAATGATCAATTGGTAAAATCTGTTACAGATTTAGGATTTACACATGCAACAGAAATACAAGAACGTTCAATTCCAGTTTTGATTAGCGGCACTAAAGACTTTATTGGTTTAGCACAAACTGGAACAGGTAAAACTGCAGCTTTTGGGTTGCCATTAATCCAATTAATTGATGCAGCTGCAAAACATCCGCAAGCATTAGTTGTATGTCCTACACGTGAATTGTGTATGCAAATTGTAAATGAATTGACATTGTTCAAAAAACATGTAACTGGCATTCAGGTTTTAGCAGTTTATGGTGGGACGTCCATTGGAATGCAAATCAGGGATTTGAAAAGAGGTGTTCAAATTGTAGTGGCTACCCCTGGTAGATTAATTGATTTGATTGAGCGTAAAGCAATCAACTTAGAGCAAATTGAATACGTGGTGTTAGATGAGGCAGATGAAATGTTAAACATGGGATTCCAGGACGACATTGAATTTATCTTAAAGAATACGCCCAATAGAGAGAGTATCTGGTTGTTTAGTGCTACCATGCCTCCTGAAATTAGAAAAGTGAGTAAACGTTACATGAAAGAACCTTTTGAAGTAACTATTGGCAAAGTGAATACTTCCAATAAAAGTATTGACCATCAATATTATTTAACTTCTGCACAACATAGATATGAGACTTTAAAAAGAATCATTGATTTCAATCCTGGAATTTATGGTATCATTTTTACTCGTACTAAAGCAGATGCACAAGAAATTACACAGCGTTTAACTAGAGAAGGATATGATATAGATGCATTACACGGTGATTTGACACAAGCGCAGCGTGATAAAGTAATGGGAGAGTTTAGAGATAAATCTTTACAATTATTAATTGCAACAGATGTGGCGGCTCGTGGTATTGATGTAAAAGGAATAACCCATGTAATTAACTATGAATTACCTGATGATGTAGAAGTGTATACACATAGAAGTGGTCGTACTGGTAGAGCAGGTAGTCATGGTAACTGTATTTCGATTGTTCATGCAAGAGAATCATATAGACTTCGTCAAATTGAGAATATTAATAAGTGTACCATGCATAAGTTAGATATTCCAAGTGGTAAAGATGTTTGTCGAAAACAATTTTTTCATTTAATGGATAAATTAATGTCTACAGATGTAAGTCATGGTGATTATGAAACTTATGTTCCAATGTTAGCTGAAAAATTTGCTGATATGAGTAAAGAAGAAATCTTAACAAGATTCGCTGCTTTGGAATTTAATCGTTTCTTGAGTTATTATGAGAATGCGCAAGACTTAAATGTGAGAACATCAGATAAAGGTGCAAGAAATAATGATAGAAGAGATAATCGTGGACGTGAAAGAGGAAGAAATGAATACGCTGATAGAAGTGGCAGAAATAATGATAGAGGATCTGAAAGAGGTGATGGTCGCGGTCGTTCAGCTAATAGAGCTGCTGCTGGATCTACTCGTTTATTTGTGAATTTGGGTACTAAAGATGGTTTTTACAAAGCTAGTTTCTTGCAATACATTTTAGACATGAGCGAATTGAAGAAAGATGTTCTTGGTAAAATTGATATGAGAGATATGAATAGTTGGGTAGAAATAGAGTCTGGTTCTGCAAAAAAAATGATTCAAGCCTTAGATGGTAAAAACTATAAAGGTCGTCGTATTCGTATGAATGATGCTGATAGTGGCGGTCCAAGAGGCTTTAACAAAAGCGAAGGGTAAATAAAAAAATTAAATAATAAAAACTCAAATAATAAAATCGGTTTAACATGGCAACCTTAACTGAACAACAACAAAAAGTAAGCGCATTATTCAAAAAAGCACCATTAATTATTTCTGGTCCTTGTAGTGCCGAAACAGAAGAACAAGTAATGGCAACTGCGCGAGGACTCGCAGCTACAGGTAAAGTAGATATTATGCGTGCAGGTATCTGGAAACCAAGAACCAGACCTGGAAGCTTTGAAGGCATTGGAACTAAGGGTTTGCCTTGGTTACAACAAGCAAAAAAAGAAACAGGTATGCCAGTAGCTGTGGAAGTAGCTACAGCTAAACAAGTAGAAGATGCTTTGCATTTTGATGTAGATGTTTTATGGGTGGGTGCGAGAACAACAGTGAATCCATTTAGTGTGCAAGAGATTGCAGATGCATTAAGAGGTGTTAAGGTACCAGTGTTAATCAAAAATCCTTTAAATCCTGATTTAGAATTATGGGTGGGTGGTATGGAAAGAATTGCCAAAGCGGGTATTGAAGATTTAGGTTTAATACATAGAGGTTTTAGTTCTTATGGTAATACTGATTTTAGAAATGCACCCATGTGGCATTTAGCAATAGAAATGAAGCGTCGTTTCCCTAATGTTCCAATGATCAATGATCCTTCGCATATTTGTGGTCGTCGTGATATTTTACAAGCAGTTGCTCAACAAGCTATCGATTTAGATTTTGATGGTTTAATCATTGAATCTCATATTGATCCTGATAATGCATGGAGTGATGCTAAACAACAAATTACACCAGAAGTATTAAAGCAAATGTTGGAAAGCATTCGTTGGAGAAAAGAAGATGTTCAAAACGAAGACTTCCATAGTGCATTAGAAAAATTACGTCAACAAATAAATCAATTAGATGACGAATTACTTCAAGTGCTTTCTACTCGTATGAAAGTGGCTCAAAAAATTGGTGAGTACAAAAAGAACAATGACATCACTATTTTACAAACTGGCCGTTGGAATGAAATCTTAGATCGCGCAATTTCAAAAGGAAATAAATTAGGCTTAAGTGACGAATTTATTACAAAGTATATGGATGCTGTTCATATGGAAAGTATCAGTCAACAGAATAAAGTAATGAATAGTTAGTATGAAAAATTGGAAGGTTAAATTTTCAAATGCTACAGTATCATTTGTTTTAAATGGCAGTTTTGCAGCTATTGATAAAATGGTTGATAAGACTCAAGCTATTTATATAACTGATGAGAATGTATATGCCTTACATCAAAAGAAATTCAAAGGGAAAAAGACCATTGTAATACCTGCAGGTGAAGAGCATAAGCAACAATCTACTGTAGATTTTATTATTGAAGCCTTACTGAATTTTGGTGCTACAAGACAGTCTGTATTAATTGGAGTAGGAGGCGGAGTAGTGACTGATATGGTAGGCTATGTTGCTGGCGTTTATATGCGTGGGATAGCTGTAGGTTTTGTGCCTACTACTATTTTAGCTATGGTAGATGCTTCTATTGGGGGTAAAAATGGAATTGATGTTGGATTGTATAAGAATATGGTTGGATTAATAAGACAGCCACAGTTTTTAGTATACGATTTGGACTTTTTGAAATCTTTACCACAACATCAATGGGAAAATGGATTTGCAGAAATTATCAAACATGCAGCTATTAAAGACGCCAAAATGATGAAAGAGCTTTCTGCAAATAATTTAGCTTACTATCAAAAAAACAAGAAAGCCCTCGCAAGTTTAATAGAGAGAAATGTGCAGATAAAAGTAAAAGTGGTTCAAAAAGATGAGTTTGAAAAAGGGGGTCGTAAATTGCTAAACTTTGGCCATACCATTGGGCATGCTATTGAAAATCAACATGTGCTTTTACATGGACATGCTATTAGTATAGGAATGGTGTATGCTGCAAAAATTTCTCAAGTTTTAACTGGCTTTTCAGAAACAAATATTTTAGTAGAGACTTTTAAAAAATACGGTTTACCTACTGCTATGCGTTTTGATATTCAAGAAGCAATGCAGATAATGCAAAAAGACAAGAAAAAAGCAACTGCAGGAATGCAATATGTTGTTTTACAAAAAATAGGAAAGGCGGTTTGTGAAACTATTCCTATGAAATCATTAGAGAAACTGATAAAGTTATATTCGTAAAATGCGCGCAATTGTATATCCAGCAAAACTAAGTGGTACACAAGTGGCTCCTGCTAGTAAAAGTAGCATGCAAAGAGCTTGTGCAGCTGCATTGTTGCATCAAGGACAAACAAAAATTTTTAACCCTGGTCATTCAAATGATGATCTAGCTGCTTTAGATGTGATTCAAAATTTGGGAGCTATAGTGACTAAGCATGCTGATCATATGCATATAAGTTCTAAAGGGGTAATGCCTATAGGGGCATCTATGAATTGCGGGGAAAGTGGATTGGGGATAAGAATGTTCACCCCAATTGCCTCATTAAGTCAACAGCAAATATTGATTGAAGGAAAAGGAAGTTTGGTAAAAAGGCCCATGCACTTTTTTGATGAAATCTTACCAAGACTTGGTGTTCAGATTAAATCAAACAATGGATATTTACCTATCTCTATTCAAGGTCCATTAAAAACTGCCGATATTACGGTTGATGGCTCATTAAGTTCTCAGTTCTTAACTGGTTTATTAATGGCTTTTGCTGCAGCTGGAGCAGCTAATCAAACGATTAAAGTAAATAAATTAAAAAGCAAGCCATATATAGATTTAACCTTGGCTGTTTTAAAATATTTTGGTTGGGAAGTTAATCATGTGAATCATGAACACTTTACTTTTAAGACACGATCAGCAGTAATAGAAACCATTGAATATACTGTTGAAGGTGATTGGAGTGGAGCAGCCTTTTTATTGGTTGCAGGTGCTATTGCAGGTCCAATAACAGTGAAGGGTTTACAAATGGATTCTACTCAAGCAGACAAAGCAGTGATGCAAGCATTAACTGCGGCAAATGCGTCTATTCAAATAGAACAAGATACTATTACTATTGGTGCAGGTTTGAATGGTTTGCAAGCTTTTGAATTTGATGCTACAGATTGTCCAGATTTATTCCCTCCTTTGGTGGCTTTAGCTTCCATGTGTAAAGGAGTATCCATTATCAAAGGTGTAGAAAGATTAGCTCATAAAGAAAGTGATAGAGGATTAACCTTACAAACAGAATTTGCTAAATTGGGTGTGACTATTTTATTAGAGGGAGATATAATGAAGATAGAAGGGGTAGACCAAATTAAAGCCAATACTGTTTTTTCACAACATGATCACCGTATTGCTATGGCATGTGGAGTAGCTGCTTTAAGAGCAACTGGGCCTATCGAAATCACTGAAGCAGAGGCAATTAACAAATCATATACCGACTTCTTTGATCACCTACAACATTTGGGTGCTAGAGTCGATATTCAATAAATTACTTAACTTGTAAGTAACAATCTATTATGAATCAATTTGGAACCTTATTTAAACTGCAAATTTTCGGCGAATCACATGGCGCTTGCGTGGGTGTGGTGGTTGATGGATGTCCTGCAGGATTAACATTAAAAGTAGAAGATTTTGTAGTGGATATGGAGAGAAGAAAAGGGGGCAAACAAAAAGGTACTACTCCAAGACAGGAAGATGATATGCCCATTTTTAAATCAGGCTTATTCAATGATATAACAACAGGCGCTCCTTTGACGATGATCTTTGAAAACAATAATACCAGAAGTGGAGATTATGAAAAGCAAAGAGCTGTACCAAGACCAGGGCATTCTGATTTCACAGCACATCATAAATTTGGAGGCTTTGAAGATTATAGAGGGGGAGGTCATTTTAGCGGAAGATTGACTGCAGCTTTAGTAGGTGCCGGAGTAATTGCAAAAAAATTATTGAAAGATATTGAAGTAGTTGCACATATTGTAAGCATTGGTGGCGAAACAGATGTTGATAAAGGTTTGCAAAAAGCAATTGATCAAAAAGATAGCGTTGGTGGTATAGTGGAGTGTACAGTTAAAGGATTACCAATTGGATTAGGGGAACATTTTTTTGATTCAGTAGAGTCTTTAATAAGTCATGCGGTATTTGCTATACCCGCAATAAGAGGTATTGAATTTGGAACTGGTTTTGCTGCTGCTAATATGTTTGGTGTTGAGCATAATGACGCCATCATTGATGCTTCAGGTAAAACTAAAACAAATCATGCTGGAGGAGTTGTTGGTGGTTATACTAATGGGAACGATTTAGTTTTTAGAATTGCGGTGAAGCCAACTTCTTCAACACCTAAAGATCAAATAACTTGGAATTGGGAAACCAATGAACAAGAAACATTTTCAGTAAAGGGAAGACATGATTTATGTATTGCTTTAAGGGTGCCAGTGGTATTAGAAGCAGTTACAGCAATTGTGTTAACTGATTTAATGATGCGAGAGCAAAAAATTCCTAGAATTTTAAAATAAAATAAGAAAAAGATGGAAAGTGAATTTATATATCATGTGACTTCTAGAAAAGAATGGGAAGCAGCCCAAAAAAATAATGAATACAAGCCAGCTGGTTATGATCAGGAAGGATTTATACATTGCTCTATTGAGAGACAAATTCCTGGGGTATTAGATAGATTTTATAAAGGTCAAACTGGTTTGGTTAAATTGAAAATTGAAAAAGTAAAAGTACAAAGGCCGGTATTATTTGAATTAGCAGCAGATTTAGACGAATTATTCCCTCATATCTATGGGCCATTAAATTTAGACAGTGTTGTTGAAGTAATTGAAATTAATTAATGTTTTGAAACATAAACTAATCATATTATTTCTTTGTTGTACGCCTTTGTTGACAATGGCGCAAAATATCTATTCAAATACCTTAACTACCATCAATTATTTGGATTCTGTTAATATTAAAAAATATAAAAGAAAAATAGATACAAATAGAATTACTATTGAACCTAATAGAATTACTGGCATTGCAAGTTTTTATAGTAAAAACTTGGATGGTACACTCACTTCAACGGGTGAAAGGTACAGAAATAAGAAATTTACAGCTGCCAGTAATTTATTTAAGTTAAATACATTGGTAAGAGTAACCAATATGAGAAATGGTGCAACTATCTTGGTTAGAATTAATGACAGAATGCATCCAAGTATGTTAAAAAAGGGAAGAGTAATTGATTTAAGTGGAGTTGGAGCGCATCAATTAAAAACAAAATCTTCTGGAATTGTAAAAGTAAGACTAGAGGCCATTGGATATAGTCAAACAAATCCAGTTAATTAAATATGTATAATATGAAAAAAATATTAATGTTATCAATGCTAGTAGTAATGGCAACAATGTTATTTGCACAAGACTCCACTACAAAGAAAGCATCAATTGGGTTTAGAATTTCATATCTTGACTTTAAAAAAACCAATCATACTGAAGGATTAAGTACGGGTGTGCCATCAATGGGTTTGCAATATTTTAAAGGAATAAGTTCAAGGCTAGATTTTATGGCCAATTTGGATTACGCTTCTATTAAATATCCATATTATACTTCTTTAAAAGTACCTGCTGCTAAATCCAATCAAACATATGCTGCATTAGATTTGAATTTGAATTATAAATTAGCAACAGATGACAAGAAATTGGTTCCTTATCTTATTGCTGGTATTGGTGTTGGATCTGATCATTTTTCTTACTATACTGCTTATGCTCCAGTTGGTGCAGGTCTTCAATTTAAATCGAAACAGGGTTCATTTTTAAATATTATGAGTACATATAGAGCGGAAGCATCTACTTTATCTAAGATGCATTATAGTCATAGTATAAGTTATACACTACCTTTAAAAGGGAAAGATAAAAAAGCTATTGAATTACCATCTGCTCCTATAAAAGTAGATGGAGATGATGATGGCGTATCAGATGGGGATGACGCATGTCCAAATCAAAAAGGTATTGCTAAATACAGAGGATGTCCAATTCCAGATACGGATAATGATGGCATCAATGATGAACAAGATCAGTGTCCTTCTACCGAAGGTATTGCTAAATACAAAGGCTGTCCCATTCCTGATACAGATAGAGATGGCATAAATGATGAACAAGATAAATGTCCAACTACTAAAGGTTTGGGAAGATATGAAGGATGTCCAATTCCAGATACAGATAAGGATGGTGTTAACGACGAGGAAGACAAATGCCCAACCATTGCAGGAATTGTTGCTAATAAAGGCTGTGCAGATTTGCAGCCAATGGTTGATGCTGCAACATCTAAATTGAAATTTGCCACTGGTAGTAATCAACTTACTAAGCAACAAATCAATCCATTGAACTCATTGGTTCAATTATTACAGGATAATCCAACAATTACTTTGTCAATAAATGGACATACAGATAATATTGGTTCCATTAAAATAAATGATCAATTATCTCTTTCAAGAGCAAAAGTTGTAATGAATTATTTGGTGAAAAAAGGCATTGATGCTAAGCGTTTAACTGCTAAGGGCTTTGCCTTTTCAATGCCTATTGCTGATAATAAGTTAAGTAAAGGGAGAGCATTGAATAGAAGAGTGGAAATGCTTGTTCAGTATTAAATTATATTTACTTCTCTTTCTAATAGAATGCCAAATTGAGCATGTACAGATTGTATAATTTCTTCAGAGAAATCAAAAATTTCTTTTCCTGATGCTTGCGCATAATTGACAATAACTAAAGCTTGTTTTTCATAACAACCTACTGGTCCTTTCTTCTTGCCTTTCCAACCTGCTTGTTCAATCAGCCAGCCTGCTGCTAGTTTATATTGGGTATCAGATATTGGAAATGCGACAATGTTAGCGTGAGATTGCTTTAATTGATTAAATAGTTCTAAAGACACTGTTGGGTTTTTAAAGAAACTGCCAGCATTCCCTAATACCAAAGGATCAGGTAGTTTTGCTGTTCTAATTTCAATAATAGCATTGGAAATATCTTCAATACTTGCTTGTTTAATTTGTTTATTATGCAATACTTCTCTTATGGCTCCATAATCGGTACGCAAATTGGGTTGTTTTTGCAATGAAAATTGAACCTCCGTAATGATATATCTATTTTTCTCTTGTTTAAACAAACTATTTCTATAGTCAAAATGACAATCTTTATTTTGTAAAACAACCCATTTTTTTAATTGAGTATCAAATGCTGTTATTGCTTGAATGCTATCTTTTGCTTCAACGCCATAAGCACCAATATTTTGAATAGGTGCCGCGCCAACTGTTCCAGGAATTAAACTAAGATTTTCAATTCCACCCCAACCTTTTTGAACACAGTATTTAACTAGTAAATGCCAGTTTTCTCCAGCGCCAACGCTAATCAACACTTCGCTTGGTGTTTCTTTGAGTAGTTTAATTCCCTTTATCTCCATTTTAATGATCAAGCCATTGAAGTCTTTGGTAAATAGTATGTTACTTCCACCACCTAGCAATAAATAAGGCTTAT
>CAWULX010000034.1:0-10975 GCA_963923775.1 uncultured bacterium | reverse complement strand
AGATGTAGAGAGGTCTCGTGGGCTCGGAGATGTGTATAAGAGACAGGGATTAGGAGGTGTGTTGACTTATAAAAATGCTGGAGTAGCGGAAGCGGTTGTAGATATTCCATTAGAGTTTTTGGTTTTAGAAACTGATGCGCCATATTTACCACCAGTACCCTATAGAGGTAAAAGAAATGAACCCGCATTTATGATAGAGGTAGCGAAGAAATTAGCTGAGATAAAAAATATTCCATTGCATGTGGTAGCAGAGAAGACGAGTGAGAATGCTGAGAGGGTTTTCAATAAGTTGGATTGACAGCTACGTTTCACTACGCTGTCTTCTCAGCAACTTATTGAAAGTTTTCAAAGAAATTATTGAAAACTTTCAATAATTAGGATGGACGGCTACGTTTCACTACGCCGTCTTCCCAGCAACTCTCTTTACACAAAGCCTTTCAAAAGCAAACAAAGTTTGCTTTTTGGTTTTTTAATGCTCGCCCACTCAATCAAGCGAGCTTGTTTCGTGGCTCGCATTAAAAAACCCGTCACTACGTGACAGGCTTTGCAGAGAGGAAGGGATTCGAACCCTCGATACGGTTGCCCGCATACACACTTTCCAGGCGTGCTCCTTCAACCACTCGGACACCTCTCTATAATTTTATTTTTCTTTCATATGTTCGTCCATTCTCTCGTTGTATTCCAATGGTTCGTTCTTCCAATTACTATTGTACTTCACAAACATGGCAATCCAAATAGATCTTGACAATCGCATGAATACTGGTTGTAATAATATCACTAATGCGATAGAGCTAAACATCCAGTAAAAGATTCTATTATCATCCAATTCAAAAGTCATTCCAATTAATACTTTCCATGCAACAAAACTGCTTACAAAAAATGCCACCATTAAAGCATAACTCACATATCCGGTACCTATATAAAATCCCACTTCAATTTCTGTAGGTTGTCCGCATACTGGACATTTCTCGTTCATATGGGTTGTTTCAGAAAAATTGTATGGGTTGCTTTTGGCAAACAATTTTCCCTCTCTGCATCTAGGACAACGATTGTTTAAAATGCTTAATAGAAATTGTAAATTCATGGCCGCAAAGGTATTAATTTATTAGGTAAAATTAGTCTGCAATCATCTGTTCCATCTGAATACTTCTGGAACCCTTAATAAGTATATGTTTATGCTGGTAAGATTGTTCTTTTAGCCATTTCTTGGCTTCTATAGCATTTTCAAAATATAAGTAATTGTGTTGGCAGTTTTTAAAATCTCCTCCTACTAAAACTACTTGCTCCCAGTTGAAGCTTTGTATATAATTGACTAAAGCTTGGTGTTCCAAAACGCTTTCTTCTCCCAATTCTTTCATGCCCCCTAAACACATAATTTTTTCTGTAGAGTCTATTTTAGCAAAATTCTCTACGGCTAATTTCATGCTACTTGGATTAGCATTGTAAGCGTCTAATATTAATTGGTTATTATGCCAATTCATTAATTGAGAACGGCTATTGGTAGGAGTATAACTTTCAATCGCTTTTTTAATTTTATCCATGGGCACTTTAAAGTATATGCCAATGGTTACAGCTGCTAATACATTGGGTAAATTGTAAGTACCTACTAATTGTGTATTTATTTTTTCATCAAATCCTTTAGTGCCCTCTAAACTTATCATTCCATGATGATCAATGGCATTGGCTTGAATATCACCTGAATGTGCTCCATAAGTAACAATTTCTTTAATGCCTTTACTCATCTCGTTTAAGTAATCATAATCCGACATTACAAATGCAGTGCCTTGATGATTTCTTAAACTATCAAATAATTCTCCTTTTCCTTTTCTCACACCCGCTTCTCCACCAAATCCTTCTAAATGTGCTTTACCACAATTGGTAATCATGCCATGTGTGGGCAGGGTATAGTTACAATAGCTTGCAATTTCTAATTGATGATTGGCCCCCATTTCTATCACTGCCATCTCTGCGTCTTTTCCCACACTTAAAATAGTTAAAGGAACTCCAATATGATTATTCAAATTGCCTTTAGTGGTATAGGTTTTGTAGTGGCTTGCTAAAACAGTTGACACTAATTCTTTAGTAGTGGTTTTACCATTACTACCTGTAATAGCAATAAAAGGAATAGTAAATTGTTGACGATGGTGTTTAGCTAATGCTTGTAAAGTAGCGAGTACATCTTCTACCTGTAATATTCTATTGTCAATGGCTTTGCTATAGGGTATGTCTTCGTCTACAATGACATAACTTGCACCTGCTTCTAATGCTGCCATTGCAAAAGTGTTACCATTAAAGTTGGGGCCTTTCAAAGCAAAATATACATCTCCTAATTGTAATTTTCTGGTGTCGGTTTGAACACTTGGATGCTTTTCAAAAAGCTCGTATAAAAAAGCAATAGACGGTAATTGCATAAAACTATTTTGCAGCTAATAAACAAGTAGCATAAGCTACCAATCCTTCTTCTCTTCCAACAAAGCCCATTTTTTCTGTAGTGGTTGCTTTGATAGAAATATCATCTATACCAATTTGTAAAATTTGTGCAATACATGCTTGCATGGCTGCAACATGTGGCTTAATTTTTGGCGATTCTAAACATAAAGAACTATCAATGTTTACAATTTGGTATCCTTTACTTGTAATTAAATCGTAAGTTCTTTTTAATAAAATCTTACTATCAATATTTTTAAAAGCATTGTCTGTATCTGGAAAATGCGTGCCTATATCTCCTAAACTTAAAGCACCTAATAAAGCATCGCAAATAGCATGCAATAATACATCTGCATCACTATGACCTAATGCGCCTTTTGTGTGAGGGATTTTAACACCGCCAATCCAAAGGTCTCTACCTTCCACTAATTGATGAAAATCTATTCCGGATCCTATTCTTAGTTTCATTAGTTCTTCTTATTGATCAAATTTTTAAACCAATCAACTGCTCCTCCACCTGTTTCAGATTTTGGATTGTTATCCATGCCAAATGCTGAGATAGCGCATCTAAATCCAATGGTATTGCTGGATTTATCTTGGTCTAAAAATCTTCTAGTTCCAGGGTTCAACCAATATAATCCATCTTTCCAGCTTCCTCCTTTATATACTCTAGATTTATTAGAGATTAAAGTGTTCACACCTGTTTGATATATAGAAATAGTAGAGTCTTCGCCGTCTGCTGCATCATTCCCTCTAAATGGATTAAAATCATCCATGTCAAGAGTACTCATTGGTCTATAAATATCCAATACCCATTCGTTTACATTGCCTCTGATATTGTATATATTCAAAGGACTTTGATTATAACTGTTTACTTTACTTGGCAAGGCGGCACCATCATTTGCTCGACCAGACATGCCCATATAATCACCAGTTCCGTTTTTGAAATTGGCTTTATACATTCCAGTTACACCTTTTTCTTTTCCTTTGCCATTTCCAATATATCTTAAATTTTCGTTGCCTGAAGAAGCCCAAGGATAGGGAGCTTCCAATTTATCTAATAATCCTGTGTTTTTCGCATTGGGTCCAGTTTTAGCGGCTTTATCTAAATTTGAAGAAGGCTGTAAACTTAATTTTGCTGCATATTCCCATTCTGCTTCTGTGGGCAATCTAAAGTCTGGAATTAATACATAGTCTCCCAAATTTCTATTCAATCTTTTATTGTTGGTATTTCTTCTTGCAGAATCTGCTTTATCATAATCAATTTGTGTTTTACCTAAATAAGGATTCTTTGCATCGATTAAGCCATTTGATTTTAATGTTGCTTCATTTGCTCTATCTGTTCTCCATCTACAATATCCGTTGGCTTGTTCCCAGGTTACGCCCACAACAGGGTAATCATTAAAAGCAGGGTACCTAAAATATCCTTCAATCATGGGTTCATTGTATGCAAGATCGGATTTCCATACCAATGTGTCTGGAAGTGCTGCCTTGTAAATTGAATCTTTACCTAATGGTTTATAAACCTCTCTTAACCAATTGGTATAATCTCTATATTTTTTATTACTTACTTCGTATTGATCTATTCTAAATGCACTCACTGTAACTCTTCTAATATTGTTATTCCAATCACCCATCACATTCTCTTCGTCCATCCCCATTGGGAAAGTGCCCCCTCTAACTAAAACAGTTCCTTCATAGGGGTCTTTATTGTTTGCAGCAAAAGAAACTTTTTTAGAGCTAGAAAAACGTTCTTTAGAAACAATCGCAGGTCCTAATAATAAAAAAGCAAAAAACAGTAAAATACTATTTATAAAATTCATAGGAATAATTTAGTCAAATAGGTTTAAAAATCTCTGCGAATATAGCATTTCTTGTGTTAGTAAAACCCTAATTTTAGGGCATGAGACGGCTTATTTTGTGTTTTTTAATCTTTAGTCTTTTAAAAGCTACCAAAACTGCTTCTCAAACGGCAGATTTCAGTAAGGGAAAGTGGTTAAAAATTGCCACTACACAAAGAGCTATTTATCAGGTTACAGGAACTCAGTTAAAACAATTGGGAATTGCATTGCCCATTCAATCTAGTAAAATTCAATTATTTGGTTTTGATCTTTCAACCTTAACAGAAAAAGTACCCTCAAATGTACCGGTGGGTAATCAAGAAATGTCAATTGAAGTGAAAGATGGTGGAGATGGCAATTTTGACGAAGTGGATAAATTTATTTTTTATGCACAAGGAAATATTGTGTGGGAAAAATGGGGCCTTGATAGGCAATGGAAACATAAAAAATTACATAGTACAGATACAGCTTATTATTTTTTAACCATTGGAGAAAATGGGAAAAGAATTGAATCTACAAATACTTTTTCAGTTGGGACACATAAAATTAATACTTATCAAGAGCATATACTTTGGGAAAATGATAGTTTGAATATTTTAAATAGTGGAAAGCTTTGGCTAGGTACTCCAATGGGACAGGGTGTTGGAAAAATAAATTCCATTTCAACTAGTATAAATACTGTTAATCTTGTAGAAACTAGTCCAGTAGCAGTCAATGTCCAATATGTTTCAACTAATTACAATCAAAAAGCGCAATTTGATTTTTCTTGGTCCGACACGAAAATTAAATCTACCTATATAAATCCAGTTTCTGGTTTAATCTATGATGCCTCAGCTAATTTAATGATTGACAGCTTTTCATTTTGGCCAATCAAAAATAGTAACATTAATGCCACTATTTCATTGCAATACAATGCTCCCTTGGGTAGTACAGGCTGGTTGGATTTTGCAACATTTCACTTAACCAAATCTTTAAAATTTACCAATCGCAATACCTTATTTTTTTATGGGCAAGAAGGTCAAAATAACATGTATGAATTAGGTGATGCAGATGCAACATCTATGGTATGGGAGGTTAGTAACCCTTTGAATCCATTGGCTTTGGTTACTAATTATGCAAATAATCAGATTAATTTTTCAAGTAAAAATGACACACGTCAAACTTTTTTTGCGTTCAAGCAAAATGCTTTTGAAGCTGTTGTAAGTATTGATACAATGAGCAATCAAAATATTTTATCTAATACAGAAATTGATTATTTAATAATAGCTCCAACTGTGTTTAGTCAAGTTGGTACAAGATTAAAAAACTTTCATCAACAAACTAATGGGTATAAGGTTGTGATGGTTGATCCTGTACATATTTACAATGAATTTTCTGGTGGATTAAATCAACCTATTGCCATTCGAAATTATATAAAATGGCTTCAGCTAAATGACCAGAAAAACAATTTTTCCTTTGCAAAATATATATGCATCATTGGGGCGGCAGATTATAATATCAAAAGGCAAAGCAGAATTAATCAAGTGCCAGTTTTTGAAAGTGAAGCTTCATTAGATATCTTAAATAGTTATGCGACGGATGATTTTTATGCCATTTTGAAAACTGGAGCTGATATAAATTATCCAAGTACAGTAGATTCATTGGAAATAGCCATTGGCAGAATCCCAGCTAAAACAACTGCAGAAGCAGACACTCTTGTCAATAAAATAATTCAGTATAATTCTTCAAATTTAAGAGGTGCTTGGCAAAATCAAATTACTTGGGTAGCAGACGACGGAGATTATAATCTGCATTTACAAGATGCAGAAGGTATAATAGATGGTTTACAAAAAAACAATGCTAATTGGAATCATAAAAAAATATACTTGGACCTTTATCCGGCTAACAATACTGCAGGAGGTTTAACATATCCAACAGTGCTCAATGATATCACACAAACTATTTCTAATGGTTCTCTAGTTTTAAATTATACTGGGCATGGAAATTATCTTAGACTTACCGAAGAAGCAGTGATTAATGACGAAAGTATTCAAACTTGGAATAATGCAGGGAAATTGCCGCTTATGATTACAGCTTCATGTGATTTTGCACCTTATGATCAGCCTCAATTAAATCCAATTGGTTTTAGTGCTTTAATGAAAAATAATAAAGGTATTATTGGTTTAGTGGCTGCCAATAGACTGGTTTTTGCTTATAGTAACAAACAAATTAATGAGCAATATATTCAAGCATTATTGGTGCCTAATAAAGAGGGGCAATTTAGTTCTATAGGGCAGGCTTTACAAAAAGCAAAGAATAAAAACTGGCTATTACAAGGGGATAAATTGAATGCTTTTAAATTTAATTTATTGGGAGATCCCGCTTTGATGTTGTCAACTCCTAGAAATACTATTCAGATAAATTTAAAAGATAGTTTAATGGCGGGGGAGTTAACTACAATCAATGGATCAATTATTCAAAACACAAAAGTATATACTGGATTTAATGGTTGGGTGGATTGTATAGTATATGATATTCCAAAAGATAAAACAACTTTAGTCAATCAATCAACCAGTATTAAAACAATTGTTTCAACAAGAGACGGAGTTTTGTATAGAGGAAAAGCAACGGTTACTGCAGGAAAATTTAGTATGCAATTTGTCTTACCTAAAGAAGCAAGTACAACGAATGGGTCCTTAAGAGTTCAAACTTTTGCTTATAATAATCAAGAAGAAGCATTAGGCATTAAAGATTCCTTATATGTAAAAACAGCAGCAATTAACAAACAAACAGATATTAATGGCCCCTATATTCAAGCTTATATAAATGATACAAATTTTACTAATAATGGTTGGGTTAGCGATAGGGCTAATTTAATCATACAATTAAAAGATAGTGCAGGTATTCAAAGTTCGGGCAATGCATTGGGTCATGATTTGCAATTAATCATAGACAACGATGTTCAAAATCCTTATGTCTTAAATAATTTCTATGTAGCAGATATAGATACTTATCAATCTGGAACTATTCAATTTTTACTACCAAAATTATCTATTGGTCAACACCAATTAGTTATTAAGGCCTGGGACCTATTGGGTAATTTAACTATAGATACTTTAAAGTTAGTTGTTCCTTCACAAGAACTCTTGGAAGCCAAAGATTTGGTGAACAAACCTAATCCTATGATCAATTTCACTCAATTTAGCTTTGATGTGAATGTACAAGACCCAAATCTGCAGACCGAATTTTCTCTACGTGATTTAAGTGGCCGGTTATTGGTTAATATGGTTTTACCAAACGTTCAAAATGCGAATAAATGGGTGATGAATTGGGATGGTAGAGATTCCTCTGGAGCTACTATTGCTCCAGGTTTCTATTTTTATACAATAACTATTAGATCGGGTCAACAAAGTTTTGTTTTATCAAATAAGTTGATGAAATTATAATTTTTGAGATTTGATGGGTATCTTCGTATAGTTACAAAGTATCCCCTTATGTTTAAGAAACTGATTCTTTTTTCAATCATTGTTAGTTGTTCTTTAATAAAGTTCAATCAAGTGATTGCACAAACAAAACCAATTTCTATTCAAAGCACAGCAGTTCCTTTTATGTTAATTTCTCCTGACGCAAGATCGGGTGGTATGGGAAATTTATCATTAGGGATGTCTCCAGAGTCCAACGATTTATTTGGTAACAATGCAAAACTGCCTTTGTTAAATGAAAAGCAAAGTTTTTTGATCAACTATACACCATGGTTAAAAGATTTGGGATTAACAGATGTGTATTTAGCAAGTGCAGGTTATTATAAAAAATTGGACGAGAATAGTAGTATTAATAGTTCACTTAGATTTTTTAGTTTAGGTAATATACAGTTCTCAGATGTTAATGGAACACCTACTACTGAACAAAGGCCCAATGAGTTTAGTTATGATTTTGGCTATAGCTTTTTGGTATCTGATCAATTTAGTGCTGGGATTACTTTAAGATATATTCATTCTAAATTAGTAACTGGTTCTTTTATTGGCAATGCCATTGATTATAGAGCAGGCAATACTGTTTCTGGTGATATTAGCTTGTTTTATAAACAACACGAAGATTTGTCAGGATGGCATGTGGGCATGCTATTGTCCAATTTGGGAGGCAAAATCAGTTATTCTAATGCTTCAAAAAACAAATATTTTATTCCTGCCAATTTGGGAATTGGGATTGGATACTTAACAAGATTTGATACAGAAAACGCTATAGAGTTTGGAGCGGATATAAATAGATTATTGGTTCCTGCAAGTCCTTCAGCTACAGATCCTGATTATACTGCATTAAAAGACCAGTATTTTTCACAATCAGTGATTAATAGTTATTTTAATTCTTTTACTAATAAATATGGCATGCCAATTGGAGAATCTTTAAAGATTTCCGTTGGTGCCGAATACAATTATACAGATCGTTTTTTCTTAAGAGCAGGATATTTTATGGACAATAATAAGAACCTTGGAAACATGCAATATTTTACCTTGGGTACTAGTTTCCAATACCAGCAATCTAAATTTAACATTTCTTATTTAGTGCCATCAGGTGGAGGTATCACGAAGAATCCATTATCTAATACCTTAAGGTTTGGGTCTATCTTCTACTTCTAAGTTTTTTTTCTAAATAATACCTACTTTTGTTGAACATGTCTACTAAAGTCAAAATTGTCAACAAAAGTCCACATGCATTACCTGCTTATGCAACAGTGGCTTCTTCTGGTGTTGACATCAGAGCTCATCTCGATCAACCCATAAGCTTAGCTCCATTGGAAAGAATCTTGGTTCCAACCGGATTATTTTTTGAAATGCCCGAACATTTAGAAGCGCAGGTTAGACCAAGAAGCGGTTTGGCAATTAAACAGGGATTAACTTGTTTAAATACTCCAGGTACCATTGATGCTGATTATAGAGGAGAGGTAAAAGTTATTTTGATTAATTTATCTAACGAGACTCAGACCATTCAGGATGGTGATAGAATTGCACAAGTAGTTTTTCAACAAGTAGAGAAAGTAGTTTTCGAACAAGTAGAACAATTAAATGATACACTGAGAGGTGCTGGAGGATTTGGCCACACTGGCAAAAATTAATCAATGAAGAAACTTACCTATATACTTTGTGGCTTATTTATACTTCAAGCTTGTACCAATGTCAAAAATGTTCAGGTTATTCAAGATGCCTTATCTAATTCAGATAGTGCCATTGAAAAAGTCAAGGTAATTGATTCAATAGCAATTATTAAAGAAATTGTAGATCACTTTAATACAGATAAGATCAATTTCTCCACCATGAATGCAAAAATTAAAGTAGATTATGAGTCTGAAAAAAATGCAGATTCATATGTTGCTAATATGAGTATTCAAAAAGATAGTGCCATTTATATTACTGTTAGGGGAGCCATGGGGGTAATTGGATTAAAGGCTTTGATTAAAAGAGATTCTGTTACCTTATTTTATCCACTTACAAAGAAAATAGATAAGAGGCCATTACAATCTTTAGTAGAAATAGTGAAGATTCCTTTTTCTTTCGCCACTATTCAAGACTTGGTTGTAGGAAATCCAATTTATATGGACAATGCCAAACTAATTTCTTTCAAAAAAACAGATGATAAACTACAAGCAAGCTTATTAGGGGCTCTTTTTAAGAATTTAGTGGTGCTAGATGCCGAACATACCAAGATCTTACAATTAAAGTTGGATGATATTGATATTTCGCAGCATCGAACTTGCAATATTAGCTATAATAATCACGTTAAAGTTGATACTATGACTTTCCCTATGTATAGAGAGATTAGTATTGAGGGAAAGTCAAAATTAGTTATTCATATGGAAGTGAAAGAGTATAGTTTTAATGAGCCTTTAAAATATACCTTTACCATTCCTAGACCAGGAAAACGTAGATAAAATATGATTAAAAAAATAATTGGTTTATTGGTAGTTTTTTTTGTTTGGACTAATTCAATCCAAGCACAAACCAATCCTTCCAGAGAAGATTTGCAAAAGCAGGAACAATCCTTAAGAAAAGAGTTAGATGAGTTGAACCAATTATTAGAACAAACCAAGAGAAATAAAAAAAGTTCTTTGGGTCAATTAGCGGTTATCAGAAGTAAGATTGCAAAAAGAGAGGCCTTGGTAAATGGTATTCGTAATCAAGTAAAAATATTAGACGCAGCAATTTACAATAATCAATTAGATGTTCAGAGATTAAATAAAGATTTAGATACATTAAAATCTAAATACGCGAAAAGTATTATTTTCTCTTATAAAGGTAGAAGTGGCTATGAGTATTTAAACTTTTTATTTTCTGCAAAAAGCTTTAACGACGCAGTGAAGCGTATTACTTATTTAAGAAGCTACAGACAAAACAGAGAAGCACAGGCCAATGCTATCAATATGTCACAAAACGATTTGAATCAAAAAATTGGCATACTTAGCGATAATAAAAAAGACAGGTTAAAAACATTATCTGTTCAAAATGAACAATTGCAAGTATTAGAGCAAGACAAAAAAGAACAAGACAAAGTTGTTAAGCAATTAAAGAGCAAGGAAGAAGAAATTACTGCACAAGTTAGACAAAAAGAATCTCAAAGAAGAAAAATGCAACAGGCTTTAACTGCATTAATTAAAAGAGAGATTCAAGAAGCGGAAAGAAAAGAAAAAGAGCGTTTGGCAAAGATTAAAGCGGCTAATGCTGAAGCAGCCAATA
>CAWULX010000033.1:0-11650 GCA_963923775.1 uncultured bacterium | reverse complement strand
CACAGAACAAGATTAATGCAAAAATTAGGTGTAACCAATATGGCGGGCTTGGTGAAAATTACACTTCTCACCAAGCTCTACCAACATTATTTATCCAATCCTGGATTATACGATGTGACAGCATGTTTTAAAACATCCTCTTTGTAAAAATGGATGGTTTTAAAATCACCATCAATATATTTTTGAGCTTGATCTGTAAAATGTGCATTATCAGCAAATCTTGATTGACCACCTGTAATAATGGTTTTGGCTTCCACTCTTTTACCAAAACTTACTGCAGCTACAAAGCTATTGCCTGAGAAGCCATATCTTTTTGAAGTACCCTCCATTCTTTTGCTTTCAAATGCTGGTAACTGACCCCATTTAGAAGAAGTTTGTGCAACAGCGATACTTGCTACTTGATCATTGAATTTTCCTTCTGGCCCCACTCTTTGATATCTATTGATTTCACCCCAGGGCATTTCCCAAGTACCATATAGTTTTTCTAATTGAATTAATGCTGCATCTAATAAGGCTAATTTTTTTTCATTGGATACTTCTTTATCCATTCGGATATATTTTTTTAATAACTGAGTGCCTTCTTCTTCTGTGCTTGGTGGAGGAATTTGCGCAGCCCATTGAGTAGCCCATTCAATGGCTATGCTTGTCGCAATTGAATTTTTATCAGCGTTTTTATCCCATTTATATAAATAATCAATGGCCTTAGCTTGAGTAGTATTTAGTGAAATGGTTTTTGTGTATTCAATAAAAGAAGGCAATAAAATATCAAATGCACTTAAGTGTTTATTGTAACCCAATTGGATTAACTCATCCATACTTATTTTATCTATCTTATTTAATAAATTAACTGCGTTAATGCCTCTTCCATTTTCACCATCAGGCGCCATGTATGCAGGATAATTTGAGGCTTTGGGACTATGCTCTCCAGCAACGGTGAAAGGAGTAGCATTACAATTTTGTAACCAACCGTTGTCAGGATTAATACTTTGAACAATTTCTTCTAGTGGATGAATATCTTGCCAATCGGTTTCTTTGATACTTCCATCAACCGGTCTGGTATAATCATAAGAAGGGTTTCGCTTGGGCATGAAATTACCATGCCAATAAGCAATATTTCCTTGAGCATCTGCATACACAGTATTATTGCTATTGTTGGATAAAAGGGATAATGCTTTTTTATAATCAGTCAAGCCTTTGCTTTTAGTTCTTATCCAACATTCAATCAATGCATCTTTTGATCTATTGTATTCTTGCAAGCTTAACCATTGATTATCTTTGGAAGCCATGATGGGGCCATGACCAGTGGCATAAGTTGTAAACAGTTTATTTTTTATAGTACCATCTTGAAGGTATTTAATTTGAATTGCTCTTGTTTTTATTTTTTTATCCTGCTTTTCATATTCATAAAATAATTCTCCTGCTTTATTTTTTATTTTTTCAGTATATACATCTGCTACATCTGCATAACTACTAGTATGCATCCATCCACAATGTTCATTAAACCCCTGGTATATAAACATCTGACCCCAAGTAACTGCTCCATATACATTTAATCCCTCTTCGCTATTCATATGCATTTCGGATCTAAAGTAAAAGGGTACATGTGGATTTATATATAATAAGGCATTACCATTTTTACTATGCTTGGGTGCAATCGCAAATCCGTTAGATCCCTTTAAAGTAGATTCTTCCATTTCGTATGGTAATTTTTTCTCCAAGGCAGCAATTTCTTTCGCACTAGCACCATAAAAATTAGCAACATCATTCGCTCTAATGCCGGCAGATCTTGTTGGAGAAACACTTCCATCGGTCCACATCAAATGATACCATGGCTGAAATTTTTTAATCACACTAGTTTGCACAGAAGGATGTTTGTATAAATAATAATTAATACCATCTGCATGTGCAACAAGTAATGCCTTCAACCAAGCGGGACTATTATTATAATCTTTAACTGCTTCAGCACTGTCTTGAATTAATTGCATCATTAAATCTTCATAGATCATTTTAGGTCCTTGCATTTCTGCTTGACGGCCTAGCATTTCTAAAAAGTTTTTTTCTATCTGAGGAAAATTTTCTTCGCATTGTGCATACATTAATCCAAACACTGCATCGGCATCGGTTTTTCCATAAATATGCGGAATGCCCCATTCATCTCTAATAATTTTAGTTTGCTTAGCGTGTTGTTCCCATCTTGCTTTTTCAATAGAGGATGGGCCTTGAGCAAAAACAGCATTTATAAAAATAAATGCTGTTAATACTGAAATAGATATCTTCTTATTCATATTATATATTCCATGTTTTCATTCTTTCTAAATCAATTTTTGCTGCTTCCAATGGAGTTAATTTTTGATAAGATTCTTGTTCGATAATAAAATGGTGTGCACCGCCAATTTCTTTTGCTAACAAACTAACCGCTTTTGGATCTACAACTCCATCGCCTAGTGTGGTACTTTCATATCCATCATTCATTTCTCCTTTTTCTGCTTTGATTTCATCTTTCACATGCAATGAAGCAAAACGTCCAGGATATTTTTTAATCCAATCAGCACCTCTTGCACCAGCGCCATACATATTTCCAAAATCTAATTGTTGCATAACTTTATCTGGATCAGTATGTGTTAAGATTAAATCATAAATAATTTCTCCATTTACTTTTTCAGTGAATTCGAAATTATGATTATGATAACCAAACTTCATACCATGAGCTTTACACAATTCACCACATTTATTAAATTGCTCTAATTGTTTCATTAAGCCATCATAAGAACTTCTCGCTTTTTCATCCATCCATGGACTAATTACATAGGATTGACCCATAGTTGCTGCATCTTCTACTGTTTTTTTCCAAGTATCTGTGAAATCATTTTTACCAGCGTCCCAATGAGTTGGATTCATTACAGTATGTCCACTTGGCATATGCAATCCTAATCCATCTAATACTTTTTTAAATTCGTTTGCAGTATATCCATAAAATTTACCATTCACATAATTCGCATGTTCTACGTGTTGGTAGCCCATATTGGCAAGTGATGTTAAAGTGCTTAATGGATTTTTCATCATATCTGCTCTAACAGAATACAATTGAATGCCAATGAGCATTTTTTTCTTGGCAATGATATTTTCTTTAGACCATAATACCTTGGGTTGCAAGCTTACACCAGCTATTGCTAATCCTACATTTTGAAGGAATTTTCTTCTTGAATTTTGCATAACAATCGTTTTAGTCTTTAAACTTACTAAATAATCATTAAACCCTTAATGTGCAATAAGGTCTAATAATTAGCCGTTCATCCAAAAGATCTCAGATTACTCGTATTTTTTTGGTTATTTTACAATATAAATTTACATTTACGAAATAAATCGTACTATAAGACATGAGAAAAACGAAATTATACATTCTGTTTGTTTTAACTATTTTATTATCAAGTAGTTATATTGTACAAGCTCAAAATGTAACTATTGAGGGAACCGTGATGGATAGTACTATTAAAAAAGCTTTAAACTACGCTACCATCTCTTTGGCTAATGCCAAAGATTCTTCTTTAATCAGTTTTACCAGGGCGAACGATGCTGGTTTTTTCCAAATCAAAAATGTACCTGCTGGTAAGTTTTTAATTTCTATTTCCTATGTAGGTTACCAGCATACTTGGTTGGCAGTGAAAGCAGGAACTACCCCTGTTTTGTCTTTGGGAAATATATACTTACAAAATACAGCTACTATGTCTTCTGTTACTGTAACAGCAAGAAGACCACCAGTAGTGATCAATGGAGATTCGATAGAATTTAACTCTGAGAATTTTAAAACACAACCCAATGCAGTGGTGGAAGATATGTTAAAGAAAATGCCAGGTATTGAAGTAGATAAATCTGGTGCTATCACTGTGAATGGAAAATCTGTTAGCAAGGTTTATGTGAATGGTAAAGAATTTTTTACTGGAGATCCTAAAATGGCAACAAGAAATTTAGCCGCAGATGCAGTAGATAAAATTCAGATTTATGATAGAAAATCTGATCAAGCCATGTTTACTGGAATTGATGATGGCAATGAAGAAACTGCAATCAATATTAAAACCAAAAAAGATCGTAAGCAATCTACTTTTGGAAAAGTAGGTTCAGGCTTTGGAACACCAGGAAGATTTGATGGACAAGGTAACGTCAATAGAATTAATAATGACGAACAATACTCTATCATTGCTACTGCGAATAATGTAAATAAGCAAAATTTCTCGACAGGTGATATTGCTAATTTTTCTGGTGGCGGTGGCGGAAGAGGAGGCGGAGGTATAACCATTAATTTTTCTGGAGGTGGCGGAGGTACAGATGCTAACTCTCAAGGTATTGCAGAAACTTATTCCTTAGGAGGTAATTATTCCAATTTATTGAATGATAAAAAAATGGATTTTAATGCCAATGCAAATGGAAGTGATGTGTCAAGATATAATACCAGTAATTCGTATACACAGAATTTAACTCCAGGTAATATTTTCAATAGAACAAGTAATTCAGTTTCTAATACCAGAAATCAGCAACAAAGATTTAATGCAACTATTGATAATAAAGTGACTGAAACTTTTTCATATAAGTTTACTCCAAGTATTTCAACACAGCATAATACTTCTTCAAGTGAATCGGCAACTAGCACATTCTTGCCTGATGGAACGCCAACCAACGGAACAGCTACAAAATCTTCAAGTGTATCAGATGCGACTAATATTTCCAATACTTTACTTTTAAGAAAGAAGTTTGCTAAAAAAGGAAGAACCATTTCTTCTACAATTACACAAGGTTATAATGAATCATTGGCTAATGGGTCTCAATACACTGATCAATTGTTTTATAATTTTGGCGTATTAACCAAAGATTCTATTTTAGACCAACAAAATAAGCGTAAGGGATCTACTAATTCATACTCTGCCAATGTGGTGTATACTGAACCTATTACTAAAAAATCTTTATTAGAGTTCAATGCTTTTTTAAATAAGAATAATAGTGCAACAAGTAAAAAGGTATATGATAGAAATGCTGGGAATAATCAATACGATTTGCTAAATAATAGATTAACCAATGAGTTCTCTAGTGAGTATACTTATGCAGGTGGTGGTATGAATTATAGGTTGAACCAAAAAAAGTATAATTTTTCTACAGGATTCTCTTTACAAGATGCGATGTTGAATGGGGTAAACACTAGCGTGAATACAAAAATAAAACAAGAGTTTAAGGATGTGTTACCTTCTGCAATGTTCCAATACAATTTCTCTCAAACGCAGAATTTCAACTTTAATTATCGAACTTCTACCAACCAACCTTCTTTAACACAATTACAACCGGTGTTAGATCAAAGCAATATCAATAATCAAACTATTGGTAATCCTAATTTGAAAAGAACCTATAATCATAATATTAATTTAAGGTATTTCTCTACTAAAGTACTTGCACAAAGAAATTTCTTCGCTTTATTGAATGCACAAATTGCTAATAATTCTATTGTGAATTATGATAGTATTTTACCTACAAGACAAACCTTGTCTAAGCCTGTCAATGTAAACGGTGTGTATCGTATAAATGGTAGTGTGAACTATGGCTTTGCCATCAAGAAAATATATTCAAGATTAAATTTTGGATTTAATGGAGGCTATAATAATAATGTAAACTATGCGAATGGTATATTGAATACCACCATTATAAAATCTATTGGGCCTAGTATTAACTATACTTTCTCATTGGATGAAGTAATGGATGTAAATATTTCGGCTAGACATAATTATAATATTACTAAAAATGCAGTGAATGCAGCCTTAAATACCAACTATGTCTCTAGAATATATGGAGCAGATTTAACTAATTATATTCCAGGAGGTTTTGTTTTAAATCAATCCTTCAATTATACTATTAATGAAGGTAGAGCAAAAGGCTTTAATACTGCAGTGCCAATTTGGAATGCTAGTTTGTCTAAATTTTTCTTGAAAAATAAAAGAGCTGAATTAAAATTAAGTGCCTTTGACTTGTTAAATAGAAATGTGGGTGTTTCAAGAAACGTTTCTCAAAACCAAATCGTAGACCAATCTTACAATGTAATTAATCAATATTTCTTGATTGGATTTACATATAGTTTGCAAAAATCTGGTCTTGGTGGCGGCGGTGGACCAAGGGTGATGACCATGAGAATGAATTAATAAAAAATATATCTTTAAATATTATAAAAAAGCAACAATGAAAAAAATAGTTTTCTCTTTACTGCTACTTACTTGTATTTCTATTGCAGCTATGGCTCAAATGAAAGAAGGTAAAATTAGCTATGAGCGTAAAGTAAATATGCATCGTTTTATTACTGATCCCGAAATGAGGGCAAGAATTCCAGAATTTAGAACAGATAAATTTGAATTATTATTTACTGAACAAGCAAGTTTATTTAGAACGGTAGTAGATGAAGATGCTCCAGATCCATTTGCTAACAATGGTGGTGATAGAGGTGGAATGAGATTTAATTTTAGAATGCCTGAAACTTCAACTTATACTGATATTGCATCTCAAACACAATATGAATCAAGAGGTATGTTCGAAAAGAATTTTTTAATTATAGATTCTTTAAAACAAAATAAATGGAAGATTTCTGATGAAACTAAAACTATTGCTAATCATGTATGTAAGAAAGCAACCACCATGGTAGCTGCACCCCAACAAATGAGAATGCGTATTGGCAATGGACCAAGAGCTGCTGAAGATACAACTGCAATAGCTAAACCTAAAGAAGTGGAATTGGTGGTTTGGTATACAGAAGATATTCCAGTATCAGTTGGCCCTGATAATTATGCAGGTTTACCAGGTGCTATTTTAGAAGTGAACACGGATAATGGCGCTAATGTAATTTCTGCTACTGAAGTATCAGCAAAATACCCTAAGAAAGAATTAGTACAACCTACCAAGGGAGATAAAATGAACAGAGCTCAGTTCCAAGATGCTATGAAGAAAATAATGGAAGATATGCAAAGAGGAGGCGGAATGGGAGGTATTAGAATAATGAGAGGAGGAAACTAGAATAACTTATATTCCCAGCCTATTTGAATGCTGCGTGGCTCCCCAATATAGTAGGAGTACGCAGCATTTCCTTTTACACTAAAGTTCTTTGTGGCCATTGTGGAATAATAAGTATTAGTGGCATTCAATAACTGTATCCAAAAACTATGTTTTTGGATAGTATAATTAGTTCTAAGATGAATCAGGTTAAATCCGGGGTATTTGGTTTGATTGATTTCATCCATAAAATAACTGGATTGATGTTGCCATTCTATAGAACTATTCAATTGTTTAGACCAATTAAATTGTAACTGTGTATTTCCCCAAAAATTAGGAGCAGCACTCATTTCATTCCCACTAATATCAACCCCTTTTAAAATTGTTTTTTGGTATTGATGTTTAGCATTGGTTGCGTTAATAGTTAGCTCTAGTAAAGTATTAATAGTGTATACCATTTTGTACTCAATGCCAATATGTTTTGTAGAGCCCGTGTTTTGATTGAGGTTTACACCATCTGGTTGTCTAACAGAAACAATCTCGTTAGAGCCGTTTAATTGATAAAAACTTAATTCGGTTTGAAACTTATTTAAACGCGCCCATCCACCTATTTCATAATTTACAAAAGATTGTGGTAGTAAATAAGGGACTCTGATGGCGTTGTATATCTCGGTTATTTGCGGTGGTACAAATCCTTGACTATAATTAATATAAGCACCTATATTGTTTTTATTATAGGTTAAACCAAGTTTTGGACTATAATTGGTGAATACATTATTTGAAGAAGGTGTGCCATTGCTTAATGCGTTTTTATATTGGTATTCAAAATGGTCATACCTTAAAGATGCATTGTAATTAAATCCCTTACCTAACTTCCCTAAGAAATTTACAAAAAAAGCTTTGTTGTAAATATTGGTAGTATAGTTGGTAATAATTGAATCTGGATTCTTTAAGCTATAACTTGTGTATTTATTTAAGACCAAATCTTTATTAATATCAATATGAGAAGCTAAGAGTTTTTGTTTGGTCAAGTCTGCGTATACTCCAAATATTAATTTTGCATTAATTGGTTTAAAGCTATATTGATTTTGTAAATCAAGTACTAAGGCATCAAAATGATTGCTATTGATTTGACCTTTAAACTTGGTGGCAATATTAGTAGAAGCAATAGAGTAGGTTGGATTTTGGTCCATGGTATTCCCACGATACATAATATTAGCAACTATTTTAGATTGTTTACCTATCGTATATTCCAAGTTTTGTCTCCACCTTAGCAAGTCAATTTTTCTAAAAGTAAAACTTTGCAAACTGGTAAAGTCTCTATTGGCAAAATGTATGCTATCTACCGAACCAGTCATTTGGGTGTAATAGTGTATGTATTGTAAAGACTGGTAACCACTAAGTTTTGAAGTTAACATAAAATCTTTACGAATACTCAATGCGTTTTTATTAAAATTAGAATAGTCAAGTAATCCATTTTTTTGATCAGTCCAACTAGCATTAATGTTCCAGCCACCTTTTTGTGTTGGCAATATGTATTTAAATTCTATTTTTTTTAAACCAGTGGAGTTGAATAAAGTAGTGATATCTGCTTTTTTGATGGTTGGCTTTTCGGAAAGTATATTGATAATTCCTCCAATAGCTTCCGCGCCGTATAATGCAGAAGCAGGTCCTTTTATAATTTCAATAGAGTGAATGTTACTGGTGTTTATTTCTATCAAAGCATTACTACTAAATAAACCACTGGTTCTAATGGGTAATCCATCTTCTAAGTATAAGTATAAACCTTTTAAAGAAATGGGTTGTCTAATACTCATCATGTGTTGCTCTCCACCAATACTAGGCATATATACCCCACTTACTTTATTTAATAAGTAATCAACCCTGGGTGCCAGTGTTTGTTGAATTATTTTAGGAGAGATTAGGGATATGGCAATGGGAGCTTCTGATCTTAATTGACTTAGTTTATTGCCAGTTACAATTACAGGGTCCAAATAAATAGCACTAGAATCTTTGTTTTGCCCAAAAGTTGATGTGCAAATTGTTAAAGCAATTGCCAATATACCAATGCTACATTTCATGAAGCAAATGTAGTGCTTAAGCATTGGGATATAACAAAAAGCCTCCGTGTAATCGGAGGCTTCAGTCATCTTTCTTATTATATACTTAAAACACTATTCGTGGTTCCAAATACATTTTGGGTTGCTTCAGAAGCTGGATCAGTTATCCAATTCTTTTTATCTACTAAATATTTAAACTCATGCTGAGAATCTTTTGGTAGGTTTACATCCACGCTGAAACTGCCATCTTTCTTTTTGGTCATAGACAAACCTTTCTTCCATTCGCCATTTAAACCTAAAATTTCTACTTTCTTAGCTTCCACTTCTAAATTGAACTTAACCTTACAATAATCTTTTGTCTTGAAATATTTCTTTTCTATCATAATTAATGTGTTAATTGTACACTTTATACCTAAAAAAAGAAAAAGTAACCCATTTTGACATAAAAAAAGGGCCAAGTAAACCTGACCCTCTTAATAATCCATAGCTTTCCCCCAAAAGCTGATGCAATTCTAATTTAATTGTAAATTTTTAATAGGTAAACTGTTACCAATTAGGAACCTTTATAGGTTATTTCTTATATTTGAAGTAGAATTAATTATAATGTATTGGTTACTTTCCTATCTAAATAATTGAATAATAGTTAGTTATATGAAAAAAGGAATATTGATTGTTTTTGCTATTTTAATGTTAGATATGAGCCTTAATGCTCAGTTTATTCCTTGTGATACTGCGTTCACTGTACCCTATTCCCCATTATTAAAGAAGATTAATCAGTTAAAAGACTTTTATGGTAGTATTAAATTGAGCAGTTCGAATAGAATATTACCTCTTGGAACATGTTCATTAAATTCAAACGCTGAAGATATATTTAAAGATGGTAATCAGATATATATTTTATTAGCCCAGACTGGTTTTATCTATAAAATGAGTGAGCCAAAGGATAGTATGGTGGTTTTTACCAAAATTGATAAAACCTATAATTTGAACTATAATATTGATTGTTATAACTTCTCTTACAAAGGAAGTTTATTCAATTACGGTGGCTATGGATTTTGGCAAAAAACTGGTCATTTAAGAAGGTATAATGGAGTAGATAAGGAATGGGATATTGTACCTACCAATATTGAAATAATTCCTGGAGGATTTGAATGGTATTCATACAAAGAAGGAAAAATGTATGTGCCTTTTCAAAAACTAGAAAAAAGATTTTTGAAAGATCCAATATATAAATATGGAGATTATGATTACAAAAGTTATGTGTTAGATATTGGTAAAGCTGATTGGGAACATATTGGCAACATAACTAAAGATTTCAAAAAACTCCTATTTGAAAAAAATGGTTACTTATGTCTTTCAACAGATTCTGGAAATTTGTTTTTAATTAATGATGAAACTTATTATATAAATTATTTAAAAAATAAAATTTACAAATCTAAACAGGCAGATATCAATCAATTTCTTTTAAGAAATTCTCAAAACATGCCTATTTTTTATCATCAAGGAGTTATTTATACATATAATATATCTGATAAAACATTTAAAACCTGGGGGCTTAACTTAAATGATTTTTCAGAATTAAATTTCCCTATTTGGTCTACTGATTTAACTGAATATTATATTGTTTTTGCATCAATGATATTATTAGCAGTGGGAGTCTTGTTTTATATTATTGTGAAAAGAAAAATTAAAGCAAGATTACAACATGCTCAATTAAAAATGCTTAAAACAGACTCTATACAACAAGCATTTGCAGGCGTGGAGCTTACTTTGATTGAATTATTAATTGAGGAAAATAAAAAAGGGAATAAGGTAGAAATACATCAAATGAATCATGTATTAGGTATTAAAGATAAAAACATTGGCTTACAGAAAAAGGTTAGAAGCGATGTAATTAACTCTATCAATGATAAATACCAATTTATAACTCAGTCAGATACTTTGTTAATTAGCAGTGTAAGAAAAATAGATGATAAAAGATTTTTCGAATATTTTATAGCAGACACAGAAATAAATAATATTCAAAAAATAATTAAAACAAAATAGTTATTTATTTTTTGCTTTTACACTCCATGTAATATTAAAAACTGCCACTGTTTCACCAAGTTCGTTTGTCCCAGTGGATCTACAAATAAAAGTTTTGGCTTCTCCATCTTGGATAGATTGGTTTATTTGGTCTTGAATTTTTTGTCCTTCATTGCAAGTAAATAAAATGATGCCTGTTGCTTTTTTGACAAATTCCACTTCCATTTTAACCACCAACATACTGATAGCTGGTTGTCTTAAGTATACTTGTCCAAAGACTAACATGCCACTAGCCATTTCTGCAGCCATGGCTTCTACTGCGAAATACATAGACTTAAATGGATTTTGTGTCCACCAACTATGTTTTACTCTTACTACGGAATTTTCTGAAGTAAATTCTTGAATGGAAAGCCCCGCAAAAAAAGCCGCAGGTAATTTGCTCAATAAAAAGAATTTAAATTTAATTGGGTGGGTGATGATTTTCTTAAATCTGTCAAACTGATGATTCATATGAAATAGTTACATTATAAAAGTACAAATAAGGGTTTAGA
>CAWULX010000032.1:0-11778 GCA_963923775.1 uncultured bacterium | reverse complement strand
TAATTTAAGATATCGAAGTTACGATATAAATAACGCCTAGAAAATCATTTTGTTTAATCTTTTTGTTAAAAAATTAAACGTTTATGTTTTTAGGTCTATTTTATCCAAAATACTCCACAAAAATTCTTGGGGTCTCGTATAATTTAACACAATGTAGATGCACATGAGAGGGTAAATGAGGTGCCAATTGATGCCAAATGGCAATGGCTAAGTTTTCTGTGCTACACATTTTACCTATCATAAAAGGCACGTCCAAATTAAGATTTTTATGATCTAGTTCATCGATCACATATTTCTTGATGATGGTGCTCAATTTTTTTACATCAAATAAAAAGCCAGTCTCTGTATCAGGTTCACCCTTAATAGTTACTAAAAGTTCATAGTTATGTCCATGCCAGTTTTCATTAGCACAAACACCAAACACTTCTTCATTCTTCTCTTTAGACCAATTGGGATGGGCTAATTTATGCGCTGCATTAAAATGTTCTACTCTAGTTAAATACACCATTGATTCGGGTAATTTTTGCAAAGATATAAATTTGATGGAACTTTACACTATGAGAATCATTATTACTGCTGCAACACATGGAGAATGGATGCCAAGTTTTCAGAAAATTAATCCAGCTTATGTAAAGTTGAACAAACGATTCTCTGTGGGTTTTCACGAATCTGGTGTGGGTCTTTTAGCCTCTAGTGTTTCTTTAATGAAAATGTTTGTGCAAGAAACACCTAGTTTAATTATTCAAGTTGGTGTGGCTGGTAGTTTTGATAAGAAAATTCCATTAGGTAAAGTATTTGCAGTAAAAGATGATTTTGTTGGTGATATTGGTGTGTATGAAAAGAAAACCTGGAAAGATTTATTTGATTTAAAATTAGATCAACCCAATGATGCGCCTTATGAAAAGAAGTCATTGCCTAATCCATTCTTGAATCAATTTAATTTATTAAAACTGCCTACTAAAAAAGCAGTTACCATAAATACCATTTCAACTAATAAAGCAGCTATTGATTTATATAGTGGAAGATATAAAGCCAGTTTGGAATCTATGGAAGGAGCTGCTCTGCATTATATGGGAAGAGATTTGCATATTCCATTTATACAATTACGCGCAGTGAGTAATTATGTTGGAGAAAGAGATAAAGCGAAATGGAAAATGCGTGATGCGATTTATAATTTGAATGAAACCTTATTGCAATACTTAGATGCATTGCATAAAATAGCATAAGATGCCTGTAATAGAATTGGGATTTTCTCCCTGCCCTAACGATACTTTTATTTTTGATGCACTAGTGAATCAAAAAATAGATACCAAAGGATACACGTTTAACATTCATTTAGAAGATGTGCAAACATTGAATGAATGGGCTATAGCGGGTAAATTACCTTATTCAAAAATTAGTTATGGCGTTTGGCCTCTATTAAAAGAACAATATCAATTATTGAAAAGCGGTGGTGCAATGGGTAAAGGTGTTGGACCTTTATTAATTTATAAAGATCAACAACCCGACCCTGCCACTATGAATGTGGCTATACCAGGAATGAACACTACTGCACATTTATTATTTAGTTTGGCATTCCCTAATGCAAACAACAAAAGCTTTTTAGTATTTAATGAAATTGAAGATGCTGTAATATCTGGCAAAGTTGATGCAGGAGTAATTATTCATGAGAACAGATTTACTTATGCTCAAAAGGGATTAAAAAAATGGATGGATCTGGGAACTTATTTTGAAGAAAGTTTTAACGCACCTATACCATTGGGTGGCATTATTGCGAGAAAAGATCGTGATCAAAAAGAAATGGCAATTATAGATGCACTCATTAAGGAAAGTGTTGAATACGCTTTCAAAAATAGTTACGACAACTTACCTGAATTTGTGAAATGTCATTCACAAGAAATGTCAGAAGAAGTAATGCGTCAACATATTGATTTATATGTAAACGATTTTAGCGTTGACATGGGCACTCAAGGAGTAAATGCCATTGCAGCTTTAGAAAAAGTTTATTCGTCTTTCAATGCTGCAGAATAAGCTTTCAATACTCTCTCTCTAGCTACTTCGTGCACCACAATAGGTTTAGGATAATCCAAGCTATCTAGTTCAGGTACCCATTTACGGATATACTTTAATGCTTTATCAAATTTTTCTGTTTGTAATCTTGGATTAAACACTCTAAAATAAGGTGCAGCATCACATCCACTTCCACTAGCCCATTGCCATCCTCCATTATTGGCAGCTAAATCAAAATCCAATAATTTTTGTGCAAAATACTGCTCACCCCATCTCCAATCAATTAATAAATGCTTGGTTAAAAAGCTTGCTACAATCATCCTCACTCGGTTATGCATAAAACCAGTCGCATTTAATTCACGCATACCTGCATCTACTATCGGATAACCCGTCTTTCCCTCACACCATGCTTTAAATTCTGTCTCGTTATTTCGCCATTTAATAAAATCATATTTTGGCTTGAAAGATTTCCCCTGAGCAATATGAGGAAAATGCCAAAGAATCATATGATAAAAATCTCTCCAAATTAATTCATTGAAAAAAGTGCTATTTAAACTTTGCGTTTCCAAGGCCAATGTTCTTGCAGAGATGGTGCCAAATCTTAAATGCACACTTAAATGCGTGGTACCCTCCAGTGCTGGAAAATCTCTTTGCTCAGAATATTTTTTGATTAACCCTTCCTGGTATTTCATGGGAGGAATTACTAAATCGGTTTTTGAAAAACCAATCTCTTTTAGACTAGGTAACTTAAAAGGCTTGCTATCTAAAAAATAATCCAATAGTTTTTCTGAAGGATGTTTCTTAGGAGTTTGCTTTGCCCAAGTAGCTCTCCATTTATTGGCATAAGGTGTATAGACAGTATAGGGTTTACCATCGTCTTTGATTACTTCGTCTTTTTCAAAAATCACTTGGTCTTTAAAATGATGAAAGCTTGCTCCTTTGGATGCTGCTAATTTTTGAATAGCCTCATCTCTTTCATTGGCTTTGGGACCATAATCGTGGTTAGTATAAACCGATTGGATATTAAATTCCCCAAAAAGCTTTTCAAATACTTCAACAGGTTTTCCATAACGAACCCATAAAGTCTTCCCTTTGGGCACCAATTCTTCCTGCAATCTGGTTAGGGTCTGATGGATAAAATCCACCCTTCTGTCTTTAGTATCTTCTAATTGATCTAAAATATTTTTATCAAAAATAAAAATAGGAAGCACCTGATGACCCCCTAATTTGGCTTGGTATAAAGCATGGTATAAACCCACATTATCCTGCCATCTTAAATCCCTTCTAAACCAAAAAACCGAGATTGCTTGTTTCATATTTGTTTAACAATTTAAAGCATAAATAGTTGGGTTTTATAGTTATTTTAGCAAATGCAAATTCAAGAAATTATTCATTCTTTAGAGCAATGGGCTCCATTAGACTTTCAAGAATCTTATGATAATTCCGGTTTAATAAGTGGAGATCCTAGCCAAAATTGTACTGGTGTGCTTTGTTCTTTGGACTGTACAGAAGCGGTGGTAGATGAAGCTATTGCAAAGGGATGTAACCTAATTGTAAGCCATCATCCAATTATCTTTAAAGGAGTTAAGCAACTGAATTTCAATCATTTTATTGGTCGTACATTAATTAAAGCCATTAGACATAATATTTGTTTATATGCATTTCATACTAACTTGGATAATGTAATCGACGGGGTAAATAAAAGCTTGGCCGACCAGCTTCAATTATCCAATCGAAGCATTTTGTCTCCCATTTTAGGAAAATTGGATCAACATGGACAACCTATTGGCGCAGGTATTGTGGGTGAGCTTCCTTTGGAAACAGAAGCCGAATCGTTTTTACAATGGGTGAAAGATAAGTTTCACTTATCCGTTTTAAAACATACCCCAATTATAAATAATCGACTGAAAACCATAGCTTTATGTGGTGGAAGTGGAAGTTTTCTAATAGAAACTGCAAAAGCCAAAAAAGTGGACTGTTTTATTACCAGCGACCTCAAATACCATGAGTTTTTTGAGGCTGATAATCAATTACTTTTGGTGGATATAGGACATGGGGAGAGCGAACAGTATGTTCCTGATCTGATTGTTGCTTATTTAACCATTAAATTCCCTACCTTTGCCGTCCTCCGATCATTGGTGAATACCCAACCGGTAACTTATCTTAAATAAACTTGAAATATGGCATCAGTCAAAGACTTTTCAGTAGAAGAAAAACTAGTAAACCTTTACCGTCTTCAACGTGTTGATAGCAGCATCGATCAAATCGAAATCTTACGTGGCGAATTACCAATGGAAGTAAAAGATTTAGAAGATGAAGTACAAGGTTTAGTGAACAGACAAACAAGAATCGAAGAAGAGATTAATGGTATCACTGAGTTCATCGAAGACAAGAAGGCAGCGATTAAAGAAAGCGAAGCTTTATTGGCTAAATATGAGCAACAAAGTGACAACGTTAAGAACAATAGAGAATTTGAAGCAATTAATAAAGAAATCGAAATGCAAGGCTTAGAAATTAAATTAGCCGAGAAGCATATTCGTGACGCGAACGAAGAATTAGCGGATAAAGTGAAGGCTTTAGAAAATGCTAAGAAAAACATTGCTACTAAAGAAGGTGTTTTAACACACAAGAAAAGTGAATTAGAGAAAATCATTGCAGATACAGAAATTGAAGAGAAAGAATTGAGAGCTAAGAGCAGCGAAGCTAGAACTCATATCGACGAGCGTTTATTGTATAGCTATGACAGAATCAGAAGTAGCTATAGAAATGGCTTAGCGGTAGTAGCAGTAGAAAGAGATGCTTGTGGTGGTTGTTTTAACGCAATCCCTCCTCAGCGTCAAAGTGAAATTCGTTTACATAAGAAGATCATTGTTTGCGAAAACTGTGGTCGAATCTTGGTAGAATCTGAGATGGCTGAAAAAGACAACAAATAATATTTTACTTTAAAATATTCCTAGAAAGGGTAGCCTAACCGCTACCCTTTCTTTATTTTTACACTATGAGACGTTTTGTGTTGTTGATTGCACTTTTTATCTGCCTATATAGTCATGCCCAGTTAAATTATAATTGGAATGATAGAACACAAACCATTTACGAATCCATTACCTCTTTAAGAATTCCAGAAGCAAGAAAATGGATTGCTGCTGACAAAAAAAACAATCCCAATAATTTATCCTACCCACTTTTAGAAAGCTATGCAGATTTTTATCAGCTATTCTTAAATGAGAATACCCAGGAATACAATCTTCTATATCCCAATTTTAAAAACAGGATTGATTTATTTGAATCTGGTCCTCAAAATTCCCCTTACTATTTATATTGTTTAGGATTAGCACATTTACATAAATCTTTAGTAGCTATTCGATTTGAAAAAAACTGGGAAGCAGCTTTAGATTTTAGAAAAGCCTTTTTATACTTTAAGGACAACAAAAAGAAATATCCCAAATTCACACCCAACGAAGTTTACCTAGGCATTTTAACCACAGTGATTGGCACAATCCCTAAAGGATACCAATGGATGGCCAATGTCCTAGGTTTATCAGGCAGAATAAGTGATGGTAATGCGATGGTCTTAAAGTACCTAAATAGCAAAGATGATCTAAGTGAGCGAGCAAGAAACGAAGCGCTATTGGTATATCCTTATTTAATTATGAATTTTGAAGGCAATAAAGAAAAGACCTTTGATTTTATCACAAAATATAATTACGATTTTAAAAACAATCAGATGCATGCCTATATGGCAACCAATTTGTATCTGAATCACCAACAATCTGCTAGAGCATTGGCTATTGTAAATAATTTAAATGATAGTGATGCTTATTTAAAGCTTCCTTTTTGGCAACTTGAATTAGGCTATGCCAATTTGAATGAATTAAAATTAGATAAAGCACAAAAAGCATTTACGGACTTCATTACTACTTTCAAAGGCAATTTTTATATCAAGGATTCTTACGAGCGACTAAGTTGGATTGCTTATTTGCAAGGCGATATGAAAAAAGCCAATGCATATAGAGCTGCTGTTTTAAAATATGGCAATCAAATAACTGATGCAGATAAGCAAGCTTATCAAAATGCTAAATCTGGTCAATGGCCCAATCCTATCTTATTAAAAGCAAGATTATTAAGTGATGGAGGATACCAAAGCCAGGCTTTAAATAGTTTGGCTGGTAAAACCAGTATTGATTTCCCATCAGAATCAGAGAAAACAGAATTTGCATATAGATTGGGCCGTATTTACGATTTAATGGAACAGGATGAATTGGCTATTAAATTTTATAGCTCTGCCATTGAAAAGGGAGCTGACTTAACCGACTATTTTGCTGCTAGAGCAGCACTTCAAATTGGCCTGATTTATGAACAAAAAAATAACTTCACAAAGGCAGTTCAGTATTTTAATACCTGTATTGATATGAAAAACCACGCATTCAAGAACTCCTTGGATCAAAAAGCAAAATCTGGTATTCAAAGATGTCTTAAACAATAGTATCTTGCAGTAATAGATGTTACAAAAATTAGACATACAGAATTATATTTTAATTGATGAATTAAGCATTGATTTATCAAAGCAATTATCTGTCATCACTGGTGAAACAGGCGCTGGTAAAAGTATTATCATGGGTGCGCTTGGATTAATCTTAGGTGACAGAGCAGATAGCACTGTTTGTAGAAATCCCGAAAAAAAATGTTTTATAGAGGGCATATTTCATTTAACCAATACCGAACAATACAAAGTATTTTTTGAAGAAAATGATATTGATTTATCGAACGAATTAATTATTAGAAGAGAAATAGGTGCTCAAGGAAAATCCAGGGCATTTATAAACGATACTCCTATTAATTTAAACGAGTTAAAACAATTAACCAGTCAATTAGTAGATCTACATCAGCAATTTGACACTTTAAGCTTAGGCGATACAGATTTTCAAAGATCTGTAATAGATGCTTTAGCTGGATTGAATAAAGATCTAGGACCTTATCAATTAATTTTCACTTCTTGGAAGCAAAACGAAAAAAAATTACAATATTTAGTAGAACAAAAAGCAGCTTTTGATCAAACAGAAAGTTATAAGCAACATTTATTAGAAGAATTAGCTGCGCTTGATTTAAAAGAAAACGAATTAGAAAACCTTGAACAGGAATTAAAGTTTTTAGAAAATGCAGTTACAATTAAATCACAATTGGACGCGAGTGTGCAAGCATTAGATAGTTCAGACAATCCCATTGTTCAGCAAATCAAACAAATTGCTAATAATTTAGAAGGCATAAGTAAATGGCAACCCGAATTTGAAGGCTTATTGAGTAGATTAAAAGCGGTACAAATAGAATTAGCCGATATTGCTTCTGATTTAGAAAGATGGCAGGATAAAATTGACTTTGATGAAAACAAAATCATCACTCTACAAGAAAGATTATCTGCTGGCTATAGTTTGCAGAAAAAACATAAGGTACAAAGCACCAATGAATTGTTAGCAATACAACAACAATTAGAAACTGACTTGCAAGCTGTTTTGAATATTGGAGAAGAAATTACTGCTTTAGAAAAACAAGTAATTGCCGAATCTTTACAAGTGAAAAAATTAGCTACTAATTTGACTTCTCAAAGAAACAAACAAGTAGAACCATTCACTAAAAAAGTAAATAGCTTATTAAAGCAAGTGGGCATGCCTAATGCTACTATTAAAGTAGTGATTGAAACTATACCTTATACTATTTACGGACAAGACAAAGTAGATATTTTGTTTGACGCCAATAATATGAATAAATATGAGCCTATTCGTAAAGTAGCTAGTGGTGGCGAATTAAGTAGATTAATGTTATGTATTAAATCTTTGGTAGCACAGTCCATGGATTTACCTACCATGATTTTTGATGAGATTGATACCGGTATTTCTGGTGAACCTGCCAAACAAGTAGGTATATTGTTACAAGAACTGGGTGCTAAGAGACAAGTGCTTTGTATTACGCATCAACCACAAATTGCTGCTAAAGGACATAGTCATTTATATGTGTACAAAGAGCAAAAAGGAAGCACTACCAATACCCATCTTAAAACATTGTCTCAAGAAGAGCGTGTGCAACATATAGCTCGCATGATTGGCGGGGATCCTCCATCAAAAACTGCATTGGAAAATGCAAAAGAGCTTTTAGCATAATTGTACTATTTTTACAAGACTAAATAACCCAATATGGCTTACAATTTATTAAAAGGAAAAAGAGGTATTATCACTGGTGCTTTAGATAGCAACTCCATTGCATGGAAAGTAGCAGAAAAAGCACACGAAGAAGGTGCTCAATTTGTATTAACCAATGCACCTATTGCTATGCGTATGGGTGAAATTAATGGATTGGCAGAAAAGACCAATTCTAAGATTGTTCCTGCAGATGCCACTAGCGTAGAAGAATTAACAACTTTATTTACAGAGTCACAACTAATATTAGGTGGTAAAATTGATTTCGTATTACACTCTATTGGAATGAGTGTTAATATCAGAAAGAAAATTGCTTACCCAGAATTGAATTACGATTATTATGCAAAGGGTGTAGATGTTTCTGCAATGTCTTTACATAAAATGTTAAGTGTAGCTTATAATATGGATGCTTTGAATGAAGAAGCTAGTGTGGTGGCATTAACTTATGCTGCTGCGCAAAGAACTTATCCATTTTACACAGATATGGCAGACATCAAAGCTTTATTAGAATCTATTGCTCGTAGCTTTGGATACCACTATGGCTTAAAGAAAAGAGTACGTGTAAATACAGTTTCTCAATCTCCTACAAAAACAACTGCTGGAACAGGCATCAAAGGCTTCGGTGATTTCTTTGATTATGCAGATGCGATTGCACCACTGGGAAATGCAAGCGCAGAAGATTGTGCTAATTATTGTATCACTTTATTCTCTGATTTAACTAAGATGGTTACTATGCAAAACTTATTCCATGATGGAGGTTACTCTACAACTGGCGTAAGTGATTTGATTATGCAAAAAGCTGGTATTACCGAAGGATAATACATAACCCCCAACATGAGCAATAAAGAAATTAATCCCAAACTAGTTGAATCCATTGGTTACCTTGGATCACTTTTAAGTTGTATCACATTTGTGCCACAGGTATACTTGTCTTGGAAATCACACAGTGTTGGTGACTTAAGTTTATTAATGGTTTTAATAGTAAACTTTAGTTGTATTGTTTGGTTGACTTATGCTTACTTAATTAAAAGTCGCCCAGTATTAATTGCTAATAGTATTGTACTTGCCTTAAGTTTAATGCTCTTGTATTTTAAATTAACTTTTTAAGAATAACATTTGCGAATTACTAGTAGCAAGAAGTAAGTTATTATTGACTAAGAATATTTTTCCCGATTAAAAAAAGAGAGAGCGCAATTGCGCTCTCTCTTTTTTTAATTCATTAGAGGTTTAAAATCTGAGGCGCTAACTTTCAAAGAAAGCGCCTCAGATTTTAATACTCGTCTTCATTAAACATAAAATCTTCTTGGCTTGGATAATCAGGCCAAATATCTTCGATACTTTCAAATACTTCTCCTTCGTCTTCTAACTCTTGTAAATTTTCCACTACTTCTATAGGTGCACCGCTCCTAATGGAGTAGTCAATCAATTCATCTTTAGTGGCAGGCCAAGGAGCTTCTTCTAAATAGCTAGCTAATTCTAATGTCCAAAACATAGTAATGGTTTTTTTGCAAATGTAGCCGTATAAATGATACCACCAAATCTGTTTTTTCTACATCCTATAAACAAATGGTTAAATTTTGTCAAAATTCACAGGGTTATCTTAGGTTTGTGGTATGGAGATAACACCAAAACTACTCGTAGCCAAGGATATATATAAAGATTATGGCGGCTTTCCTGTTTTAAAGGGGGTTTCTTTGGAAATTTCAAAAGGCGAGCTAGTATCTGTTGTTGGCGCTTCGGGTGCCGGCAAATCAACCCTACTATATGTTGTTAGCAGCTTAGAAAAAGCAGATAAAGGCAGTTTATTTTTTGAGGGGCAGGATATTGCCCAATTAAGCAATAAAGACTTGGCTCAATACCGTAATGAGCATATAGGTTTTGTGTTTCAATTTCATCATTTATTACCAGAATTTACAGCTTTAGAGAATATTTGTATTCCAGGTTGGATTGGCAAAAAAGCAAAAAAAGGATTAGAAAAAAAGGCCTTAGAACTATTAGATTTTATGGGACTTGCTGAAAAAGCTGCAAAAAAACCAAACAGCCTATCAGGAGGTGAACAACAAAGAGTTGCTGTAGCAAGAGCTTTAATCAATGATCCTCATTTAATTTTTGCAGATGAACCAACAGGAAATTTAGATAGTGAAAATGCCATTGCATTGCATGAACTATTTATTCAATTACGCAACACCATGCATCAAAGTTTTTTGATTGTTACACATAACGAATCTCTTGCCGATAGATGCAATAGAAAGTTGACAATGAAAGATGGGATTATACTCTAGGCTTCCAAGGTTTGTCTTGCACACCATTTAAATGTCCAATATATCTGGCTAGTACAAATAAGTAGTCGCTTAATCTGTTCAAGTATTTTATTACTAAAGGATCTACAAACAAAGATTCCTCTTGTAAATTAACGCACCAACGCTCTGCTCTTCTACATACACATCTTGCAACATGAGTGGTTGAAATTGCTACATGGCCAACAGGAAGTATAAAAGATTTCATAGGTGCAAGTACTTCATTCATCTTATCCATTTCTTTTTCTAAATTGGCAATATCTTCTTCTTTTAAATCGGGAATTTTTAAATGTGGCTCTTTGTCAGGATCACAAGCCAATGAAGAGCCTACTGTAAACAATCTATCCTGCACTTCATTTAACACTGCTTGAATAGATGCATCTGCACAAATATCACTCACTAAACCAATATAGGAGTTTAACTCATCTACTGTTCCATAAGATTCAATTCTGATATGGCTTTTGGGTACTTTAGTCCCCCCAATCAATGAAGTCTTACCCTCGTCTCCTGCTTTAGTGTAAATTTTCATAGCGTTACTGTAAAACTACATCTAATAACAACTATTTATGCGATTTGTTCAAAGTATCAGTTTCAATTAAACCGTCTCTTAAACGAACTACTCTGTGTGCATATTGAGCAATATCTTCTTCGTGCGTAACCAACACCACTGTATTACCTGCCGCTTGGATTTTGCCAAATAGTTCCATGACTTCAACGGATGTTTTAGAATCTAAGTTACCTGTAGGCTCATCAGCCAATAAGATAGATGGATTATTCACTAAGGCACGAGCAATAGCCACACGTTGAATTTGGCCACCGCTTAGCTCATTTGATTTATGATGAGATCTTTCTGCCAAACCAACTTTCTCCAAAGCCACCATAGCTCTTTCAATTCTTTCTTTTTTTGATATACCTGCATAAACCAGGGGTAAAGCCACATTTTCTGCAGCAGATAATCTTGGTAACAAGTTAAATTGTTGGAATACGAATCCAATTTCAATATTTCTAATGCCCGCTAATTCATCATCTGTCATGGTGCTTACATCATGACCGTTTAAATTATAAGTACCACCAGTTGGAGAATCCAAACATCCTAAGATATTCATTAAAGTACTCTTACCGCTACCAGATGGGCCCATTAAGGCAACATATTCGTTTCTGTTAATGTCTAAATCTATCCCTTTTAAAACAGGAATAGCTTGACCAGCCATATAATAGTTTTTTTGAATTCCTCTTAATTGAATAACAGATGACATGTTGAATTATTTTCTGATGACTTTTGG
>CAWULX010000031.1:0-11824 GCA_963923775.1 uncultured bacterium | reverse complement strand
CCACTGCAAGGTGCATCAATTAAAATCAAATCAAAAAACTGAGGCAAGGATTTAAAATGAGCAGGATCATTTTGAGTAACGATTACATGATCGGCTCCCCATTTAGTCGTATTTTCTACCAGAATATGATTTCTATTCTTAATAGTTTCATTAGCAACTACTATACCTTCATTAAAATAATTGGCTAATAAAGTTGATTTTCCTCCAGGAGCAGCGCAAAGGTCTAACACTAATTGATCTGTTGGAGTAGGAAATATTTGTTTTAAAATAAATTGCAAGAACATACTACTTGCTTCTTGAACATAATAAGCACCAGCATGCCATAAGGGGTCTTTTACAAATAAAGGACGCTCCGGTAAATAATAACCACCAGTGCACCATGGCACTGGAGTAATTGAATGCAGAAAAGGATGCTTGTTTTGATCGAAAGATTTAAACTGATTCAACCTAACTGAAGTAATCTGCTCTTCGTTTTCATGCACAGCCACAAAAGCCTCCTTGTCAAATCCAGTAAGGCCTTCTAATGATTGTATAAAAGATTCAGGTAACACTTATAAATTAATAACGAATGGTATAATGCATGGGCTCTTTATTTTCTTTTCTAAAAAATACCAAGCCTATATAAAATAAATCAATTGATAATGTAACTGAAGGGTCTTGCTTTATTTCTCCCCATGCTTTTTCCATTTCTTCGCTCCAATGAATATCATCAAAAATGAAAAAACTTTGCTCATCCGATTTTTTCAACAAGTCTCTAAAATATTGCATGGTAGGAATGTATTGATGGTTACCATCAATATAAGCCATACCTACTCTATTTAATTTTGCTAATAAATCAGGGAGTGTTTGATTAAAATCACCTTCAATAATTTGCGCATTATCTACTTGTAAATCTGACATCGTTTTTCTAGCCCAATTAGCCACTGTAGGAGCACCTTCCATGGTAAATACAGGTTGACCATTGGAAGATTTCGCTAAATAACAAGTGGTAATACCCAATGAAGTGCCCATTTCAATGATATTCTCTGGCTGAAAATAGTCCACAATCTTGGCCAACAATTGAGCATATTTCTTGGGCTTTAAGGCAGCAGCAGCTATTTGCTTCACAGCTCTTTTGGGATGATTATTTTGTCTGGAGCCTGCACCTCTATCCCATACTTCAACAAAAGTATTATCAGAAAGCAATTGAGCTCTTTTAGTTTCAATCAAATGCGTATCTTGTGGGGCTTGTTTATTTAATAAGACTTCTTGGATAAACTGAAACACAAAAGGAGAATGCACTCCGTGTCCTTTACCATTAGAAGCATTCACATAATACTGAATGTACTTTTTGATCAGTGTGAAAGTTGGATACATGGCTTTTATTTTCTTTGCCAAATTTCAAAGTCAAAATTAAAAGCATGTTTCTCGTCGGCTAACTGAGGCTCAGAAGATTCTTTAACCCATTCGCTACCTAATTCAGGAAAATAGGTATCTCCTTCTATGTTGGTATGCACCCTAGTCAAATAAATTGTTTGTGCAAAAGGCATAGCCATTGTATAAATTTCACCCCCTCCAATCACCATCAATTCTTTATAATTGTTTTGATTAGCAAGTTCAATGGCCTCCTCTAAACTAGTAACCACTTTAGCACCATCGTATTGTTTATTAGCTTGTCGAGTAATAATTATATTCATTCTACCAGGTAAAACTTTATTACCTAAAGATTCAAAGGTTTTTCTACCCATTAATATAGGTAAAGCCCATGTAGTATTTTTAAAAAAGCGCATATCCTTTGGTAAATGCCAAAGCAATTGATTATCCTTTCCAATGGCATGATTATCAGATGCAGCAACCACAAGGGATATTTTCATTTTAAAAATTTTAAATTATACTGCTACTGGAGCTTTGATACCTGGATGAGATTCGTAATTTTCTAATGTAAAATCTTCAAATTTAAAAGAGAAAATATCTTTCACAGCAGGATTTATTTTCATTGTTGGTAGTGGGAAAGGTTTTCTCTCCAACTGCGTTTTAGCTTGTTCAAAATGATTATTATATAAATGCACATCTCCAAAGCTATGCACAAAATCACCATATTGTAAATCACAAACCTGTGCAATCATCATCGTTAATAAAGCATAAGATGCAATATTAAAAGGCACCCCCAAAAACACATCAGCACTTCTTTGGTATAATTGACAACTTAATTTACCATCTGCCACATAAAACTGAAACATATTATGGCATGGCATTAGCGCCATCTTAGATAAATCACCCACATTCCAAGCACTTACTATCAATCTTCTACTATCTGGCGTTTTTTTAATTTGCTCAATCAATTCAGAGATTTGATCAATTACTACTCCATTCGCACCTTCCCAACTTCTCCATTGTTTTCCATACACTGGACCAAGGTCTCCATTTTCATCAGCCCATTCATCCCAAATACGCACTCCATTATCTTTTAAATATTTGATATTGGTGTCACCATTTAAAAACCATAATAATTCGTAAATGATACTTTTTAAATGTACTTTTTTGGTAGTCACCAAAGGGAAACCCTCTTGTAAATTAAAACGCATTTGATAACCAAAACAGCTCTTGGTACCTGTACCAGTACGATCTGTTTTTTGGTTGCCATTATCTAAAATATGTTGTACTAAATCTAAATATTGTTGCATGCTGCAATTTACAACCAATACACTGGAGAATAAAAAAATTATTTCCCCTTTCTGCGCGTCAATTCTTTGCGAATCAAGACCAATTCACGGCCAGTTTGGCCATTTACGCTAGAGTTTTCTTCAGCCCTGCGCATTAAGTATGGGATTACGTCTTTGATGGGACCAAAAGGCAAATACTTACTCACAGCATATCCTGCTTCAGCCATATTGAAAGTGATATGATCGCTCATACCATATAATTGTGAAAAATGAATGCGAGTATGATTTTTTTCAATTTGCTTTTCTTGCATTGTTTGCATGGCCAATTGATTACTTTGTTCATTATGAGAAGCTAATAACAAAGCAATATTGTCCAAATTTTGCAAACAATAGTCTACAGATTTATTAAAATCCATATCAACTGCTTCTTTATTTTCATGGATGGGAGAAGTGTATCCATTTTTTTGTGCACGTTCTCTTTCTTTTTCCATATAAGCACCTCTCACTAATTTGGCACCTAAAATAAATTGCTTGTCTTTTGCAATTTCATGAGACATTTGCAAGAACCTCAATCTGTCATGTCTATATAATTGATAAGTATTGTACACAACTACTTTTTCTTTATTATAAACAGACATTAATTCGATGGCTAATCTATCAATTGGATCTTGTATCCAAGACTCTTCCGCATCAATTAAAACACCTATGCTTTTTTCAGCAGCCACTTCACATATTGCATGCATTCTTTCCTTCACTCTTTCCCATGCAGCATTGTCTTCTTCACTATCATGAATACCACTTCTTAATCTTGGGGCATCGTTTAAGTTTTCTAGTAAAGCCATACTTGCTAATCCAGTAATTTTAACACTTACAAATGGCACATTCGTTTGTGAAGCTGAAAATTCAATGGCTTCAATAATATGTTCAGTGACTAAATCAAAATTTTCTTCTCCTTCTTTTGCTTCTACGCCATAATCTAAAATAACTTGAACATTGTATGCGCTTAATTGCTTCACCACTCTTGCAGATTCTTCTAAAGTTTCTCCTCCAACAAATTGATTAAAAATGGTACTTCTAATTAAACCGTTTATAGGCAAACCAGATTGCATTAATGCAGGTGTTAACTTGGTTGCTAAGGACACTACCAAAGGACTTTGAATAACGCTAAATAAAAATCTTGCTTTTTTTAAATCACTTGTAGACTTATAGGCAAAAGCATTCTGGGTATTGTCAAAAGATGGGTTCATGCTAACATTAGTTCGTATGCAAATATCGGGACTAAATAGCTAATTACAAAGGATATAGATATAAATAATATGCGGTATCTTGGGAGTCAAATGGTGGAATATGAAAATTGTAAAAACAGAGATTTACTTGTACAAAATACCCATGGTGCCCTTCACAATTGCAACAGGTACGATGGAGTATGCACAAAATGTGTTAATCAAAATACATACTGATGAAGGTATTGTTGGATGGGGAGAATGTTCTGCATTTCCAATGATTGTGGGAGAAACCCAACAGAGCTGTTATTTATTAGCCAAAGATTTTGCCACTTATTGGAAAGGCAAAGATCCACTAGCCATTGAAGAACGACTAAAAGAGTTGGATAATATCATCGCAGGCAATTACACCGCTAAGAGTGCTTTCGACTTGGCCTTATATGATATTGCAGCAAAGGCATCAAATAAACCTTTGTACGCATTTTTAGGTGGTCGACAAAAACCTATTGAATCTGATTTAACCATTGGTATTGGTACTCCAGAAGAAATGGCTAAACAAGCTGTAGAATTTGTTGCAAAAGGGGTTACAATGATCAAAGTAAAATTGGGTAAAAAACCTGCTGACGATATTGAAAGAATTAAACAAATCAGAACTGCTATAGGAAAAGACATTATTTTAAGAATTGATGCCAATCAAGGTTGGTCAAAAGAAGATGCTTTGCCAGTATTAACCGCTTTATCTGTATATGATATTCAGTTCTGCGAACAACCCATGCATAAATATTATGACGATTTTTTACCAGCATTATGTGCAGCTTCTCCCATTAAAATAATGGCAGATGAGTCGGTGTTCACGCATCATGAAGCAAGAAAATTAATTCAACAAAAAGCATGTCACTATATCAATATTAAATTCTCTAAAAGTGGCGGCATTCATGAAGCCATCAAAATACATAATATCGCAAAAGCCAATGGTATTGCATGTATGATGGGTGGAATGCTAGAAAGCAGATTGGCACTAAGCGCCAAAGTGCATTTTGCTTTGGCACATGACAATGTTCATTTTTACGACATGGATACTTGTTTATTAGGCCATACAGAAGATCCAGTGATTGGTGGGGTTCAATTTAATGGTATGCATATTAGTATTTCAGACACTCCAGGCATTGGGGCTACCGTAGATCCCAATTATCTTTCCAAACTCGAATCTTGTGTAGTATAACATATTGTATCTTTGGCTTCTAAACACAATACCATGGAAGCAAGAAAAGCGAAAGATTCTTTTATTACCATGAATGAATTGGTACTACCTAATGACACCAATACCTTTGGCGATTTAATGGGAGGAAAATTAATGTATTGGATGGATATAGCTGCTTACCTATCGGCATCCAAACATTGCAACTCTGCTTGCATGACCGCTTCTGTTGATAATTTAAGTTTTAAAACACCTATTAGATTAGGCAATGTAATATGTATTGAAGCTTGTGTTACTAGAGCATTTAATTCTTCCATGGAAGTACATTTGAAAGTATGGAATCAAAATATGATTACTCAATCAAGAGAATTAAGCAATGAAGCTTTTTTTACTTTTGTTGGATTAGATGAAAACAAAAAGCCTAAAAAAGTACCAGAAATAATTCCAGAAACAGAAGAAGAAAAAAAATACTTCGCTGGTGCTTTAAGAAGAAGACAATTGCGCTTAATTCTTGCAGGAAAGATGTCACCAAACGATGCAACAGAATTAAAAGCTTTATTTATTAAAGACTAATTTATTGTTGATGATGTGCTCCTTTAAGCATAAATGATTTGCTTTGCTCAATTGCCTCCATTACTTGTTCTAAAATTTCCTCAACAGATCCATCATAATTGATGTTTAGTGGTGCCTTAAATCTAACAGTTAAGGGGGTGCCTACTTTTTTAAAGGTCAAACCTTTCTTGGTAAATGCTCTCCAAAAACCATTGATCACCACCGGCACCACAATTGGGTGATTATTCTTGATAATATGCGCTGTACCTTTTCTACCTGGAGCAAAAGGTTTAGTAGTTCCTTGAGGAAAAGTAATTACCCAGCTCTTTTTTAAAGCTTTATCTATTTTTTGAGTATCCACCACATCTCTATCTCTTTTCACATCCTGTCCTTCAGCTCTCCAAGTTCTTTTAACAGTTAAGGCACCTCCTAATTTAAATAATTTGGTCAACCAATTGCTATTCATAGTTTCTTCTGCTGCTACAAAATACACATTGGTAAAAGGGTTTAATAAATAGTAGGGAATGCCAAGTTTATTGTACTTGCCCCATTTCACTGCACAAAAAATATGTACAAAAGCAATCACATCACCAAAATAAGTTTGATGATTACTAACAAATAAAACATTTTTCTTAGGCAGGTTCTCTAAGTTCTCAGTTCCTTGAATTTCAATCGTATTAAACAATGCCAATCCTGGATAAGAGAATATACCCACCACCCCGTAAATTACAGAACGGAAAACTTTAATTCTTTTAATACGATCCCACAATTTCATACAAGTCTATTAGTTAGTGGTGCAATATAAGACATAAAAATGTATGATAAATACGCTGTTTAACTAACAAATAGTATCTTTAAACAATGAAAAAGTCTGCTGTAATATTTGATATTGATGGATTATTAATAAATAGCGAGCCATTATGGAATAAAGCCGCTACAGAGATTTTTAGACAATATGGAATTCAACTAACAGAAACACAATATCAATTCACTACTGGCCTTAGATCCAAAGAATTTGTTGCACATTGGTTACATGAACATAAAGTACCTGCTACGGAGTTTGATAGAGCAGAACAAAAAATTATTGATTTGGCATTAGAACTAATAGACAAAGAAGCCACTTTAATGCCTGGCGTTGAACATGTTTTCGAGTTTTTTCTTCAACGCGATTTCAAAATGGGCTTGGCTACTTCTTCTCCTGCACTACTCATTGAATGGATCAAAGACAAATTGCATATTAGAAGTTATATACAATCAAGTTGTTCTGCTCAACACATGATTCACGCAAAACCACATCCTCAAGTTTACTTAGAATGTGCAGCAGGCTTACATGTAAATCCTTTGGCTTGTATATGTTTTGAAGATTCTTTTTATGGAATGATTGCTGCTAAAGCCGCAAGAATGACCTGTGTTGTAGTTCCTGCTGCAGAACATATCAAATCAGAAATTTGGGGAGCTGCGGATTTAAAATTGAGTTCCTTACAAAATTTTGGTGCCTTACATTTTAATATGCTAAACGACTAATCCCCCATGCAATTAGCAAAAAAAGTTATTGGAAAAGAATTAAAACTATTTGAAACGCATTTTAAAGATGCAGTGAAGAGTAGGGTTTCTTTGTTAGATAGAATTATGCAATACATAGTGAAAAGAAAGGGCAAGCAAATGCGCCCCATGTTTGTATTGTTATCAGCCAAATTACATGGTGAAATCAATGAAGCATCATACAGAGCAGCGTCTTTAGTGGAATTATTACATACAGCCACTCTAGTACACGATGATGTAGTGGATGATGCCACAGAGAGAAGAGGTTTTTTATCTATCAATGCACTTTGGAAAAACAAAATCGCTGTATTGGTTGGTGATTATTTATTATCAAAAGGTTTATTACTATCCTTAGAGAACAAAGACTTTAATACCCTAACCATTTTATCTAATGCAGTAAAGAAAATGAGTGAGGGTGAATTATTGCAAATAGAAAAAACAAGAAATTTAAACTTTGACGAATCAGTGTATTACGATATCATCAATGGCAAAACTGCAAGCTTACTAGCCTCAAGTTGCTCAGCTGGAGCTGCTTCTGTTACACAAGACGAAGCCATTGTTGAAAAAATGAAAAACTTTGGAGAACAAGTAGGTATGGCCTTTCAAATTAAAGACGACTTATTTGATTATGGTGACGCTAAAGTTGGCAAGCCCACGGGCAATGATATCAAAGAGAAAAAATTAACGCTTCCCTTAATTCATATATTACAAAAAGTACCCAAAGATTTAAAGAAAGCCATTATCTATATTGTTAAAAATAATAATAACGATAAGGCAAAAGTGAAATTTGTAATAGATGCCGTAAAAGATTACGGAGGTATCGCCTACGCTGAAGCGAAAATGATTGAGTTCAGAGATAATGCATTAACTATATTACATTCCTTTCCAGACTCTCCTGCGAGAGAAGCACTTGAAGAATTAGTAAGATATACAACCGATAGACCTTATTAATGGAGAAAAGGTGGAATATATTAAAAGCCGATCCGGCAACCGTTGCATCTCTACAAGAGCAACTTAAAATTAGTCCAATACTTTGTGAGTTGTTGGTACAAAGAGGCATTATAGATTTTGATGCTGCCAAAAAATTCTTTAGACCTCAAATTGAGCACCTTCATTCACCCTGGTTGATGAAGGATATGAAAAAAGCAGTTGAGCGTATTCAAATTGCTTTTGAAAAAAAAGAAAAAATATTAGTTTACGGAGATTATGATGTGGATGGCACCACTTCTGTTGCCACTTTATACCAATTTTTAAAAGAGTTGTCACCTACTATTGACTACTATATACCTCATAGATATAAAGAAGGATATGGTATATCAAAAATGGGTATTGAGTTTGCCAAAGAAAATGGGTTTGATTTAATTATATCAGTAGACTGTGGTATTAAATCAACAGAACTAATAACTTATGCCAAAGAGCTAGGAATGGACTTTGTGATATGTGATCACCATTTGCCCGATGCTATTATCCCACCAGCAATTGCTATTTTAAATCCAAAACAATTAGATTGTACTTATCCATTTAAAGAATTATGTGGTTGCGGAGTGGTCTTTAAATTAATTACTGCGCTTGCCGAAACTTATCAACTTCCTAGTGAAAGCTATTTACAATATTTGGATTTAGTCATGACTGCAATTGCAGCAGATATTGTTCCTGTAGTAGATGAAAATAGAACACTTAGTTTTTTTGGCTTACAAAAAATTAACGAGAACCCTTGTAATGGATTAAAAGCTATATTAGAACAATCCAAACAAAGCCTACCAATTAAAATGAGTAGCTTGGTTTTTACCGTATCTCCCAGAATTAATGCTGCAGGAAGAATGGATGATGCTAAAAAAGCAGTTCAATTATTTATAGAGAAAGATTTAAACAATGCTAGAGCGATTGCTTCATTATTACAACAAGATAATTTAGACAGAAGAGAAGCAGACTCCACCATTACTGAAGAAGCATTAGCACAAATAGAAAACGATCCCAACCATACTCAAAAAAAATCTTCTGTAGTATATCAATCACATTGGCACAAAGGTGTAGTAGGTATTGTTGCAAGTAGATTGATTGAAAAGCATTATAAACCTACCATAGTATTAACGCAGAGTGGTGAAGTGATTGCAGGTAGTGCTAGAAGTGTGCAAGGATTTAATTTATACGAAGCCTTACATGCTTGTAGAGAACACTTATTAGGATATGGAGGACATTTTGCTGCTGCTGGAATGACATTGGCTTTAGATCAATTAGAAGCTTTTAAAGAAGCATTTGAAAAATCTGTTGCAGAAAGAATTACCGAAGAACAACTTACTCCAGAAATTACCATCAATTCCATATTGCCTTTAGATAATATTAGTATGAATTTTTATCAGATTATTTCACAAATGGAACCATTTGGACCTGATAATATGCGACCCGTTTTTGTTGCACAAAAAGTACAGGATACAGGCTATAGCAAAATTGTAAAAGACCAACATATTAGCTGTAGTTTCAAACAAGGCAAAAATACACTAAGAGGCATCGGATACAATATGCCAGAACATATGGACGTTATACAATCTGGGAAACCATTTGATATTGTTTTCCAATTGCAATTAAATGAATGGCAAGGAACGCAATCGGTGCAACTACAAATTATTGACATCAAACCTTGCGAAGCATAGATTTGCAATATTTTACTACCCCATCTAACAAAAAGCGACTCCGAGGAGTCGCTTTTACTTTTATCAATGGGGTAGGTCTATTTCAATAAGTCAACACTTCTATTAATAAAATTGGTTAATTCAGTTCCTTGTAATAAACCCTGAGATAATAAAGCCAAGTCTGCTAAGTTTCTAGCTTGCTTTTGTTGCTTATCCATATCCGGTTCTTTTAACAAAACTTGGAAAATAGGATGATTACCATTAATAGTCAAATTAACCTCATCTGGCATTTGAGCATAAAAAGCAGTCATGCCTCCACCGCCCATGCTAGCCATATCTTTCATACGACGCATAAATTCCGGACGAGTAGCAATTACTGGTGCAGCATCTTTACTTAAACCTTTCACATCCACTGTAATAGTGATTTGTGGTACTTGGAATTCAAATAATTTTTTAGCTTGTTCCACTTCGTCTTTAGATAAAACTGATTCTGCATTTTCTTGCTTGTCAATTAAATTATCAACTACATCAGCATCTACACGTACAAATTGAACACCTTCCCATTTCATCTCTACATTATTAATGAAGGCTGCGTCCACCATAGTTTCCAAACTAATTACTTTGTAGCCTTTGGCTACCGCTGCTTGGATAAAGGCATCTTGCCCTACAGGATTGGTAGTGTATAACAATACATGTTTACCCTCTTTGTTTTTTTGAAGCGCTTCGGTCGCAGTTTTATACTCTTCTAAAGTATAGTACTTGCCTTTTTCTGCTGCATCTTCTAAGATCAAGAACTTGTTTCCTTTCTCTAAGAATTTATCGTCTGTGATCATACCATATTTCACAAACAATCCTAAGCTTTCCCACTTCTCTTCAAAAGCTTTACGATCAGTATTGAAAATTTCTTCCAACTTATCCGCCACTTTCTTAGTAATGTGTGCATTGATTTTCTTCACATTTGGATCACCTTGTAAATAACTACGACTCACGTTCAAAGGAATATCTGGACTATCAATTACACCATGCAATAACATCAAGAATTCTGGAACAATATCTTTTACTTCATCTGTAACAAATACTTGATTGCAGTACAATTGAATTTTATCTTTTTGAATCTCGAAGCTTTGTTTAATCTTAGGGAAATATAAAATACCCGTTAAATTAAATGGAAAATCTACATTCAAATGAATCCAGAATAAAGGTGTTTCACCAAATGGATACAATTCTCTGTAGAAATTTTCATAATCTTCTTTGGTTAATTCAGAAGGCTTACGAATCCATAAAGGATTGGTATTGTTGATAGGCTTTGGCGCTTCTTCTGCTTCACCCTCTTTTTTCTCGGTTTTCTCAGCATTGGCGTCAGTGAAATAAATAGCTACTGGCAAAAACTTACAGAAGCGATCTAATATACCTTTTACTCTATGTGCTTCTAAAAACTCTGCACTCTCTTCGTTAATATGTAAAACAATTTTTGTTCCGCGATTATTATAATCTACCTCGTACAATTCATATTCAGTACTACCATCACAGCTCCAGAAAACACCTGGTGCATCTTTATGGCTCTTAGAATAGATATCTACTTTGCTACTTACCATAAAAGAGCTGTAGAAACCTAAACCAAAATGACCAATCACGCTTGCGTCTTTGTATTTCTGAACAAATTCTTCAGCGCCACTGAAAGCTACTTGGTTAATATACTTATCTACTTCTTCAGCAGACATCCCAATACCATTATCAATAATGGAAATGGTTTTTTCTTTGGCATCCAACACCACTTCTACTTTAAGCTCGCCTAATTCACCTTTGGCTTCTCCTTTACCGTGAAGGGTTTTTAATTTTTGAGCTGCATCTACAGCATTACTCACTAACTCACGTAAAAAAATCTCGTGATCACTGTACAAGAACTTCTTAATAATGGGAAAGATATTCTCCGTCTGAACGCGTATTTGACCTTTTTGCATAATTCTACAATTTTCTTATTTGACAACTATATAGCAAAGAAGGTACCAAACCGATAATACTGCCAAGCTGACAAGC
>CAWULX010000030.1:0-12070 GCA_963923775.1 uncultured bacterium | reverse complement strand
GCTTCAATTGTGGAAGAAGAAACCAATGATGAATCAGATAAAAAACTAATTGCAAGTGTGTATCAAAATAGATTAAAGAAAAGTATGCCTTTGCAGGCCTGTCCAACCATTAAGTTTGCCATGCAAGATTTTGCATTAACTAGAATTTATGAAAAATATTTAAGCAACCCATCCCCATATAACACTTACAATCACAGAGGATTACCTCCAGGTCCTATATGTACTCCTTCTCCTAAAACAATCGATTTGGTGTTGGATGCACCTAATACTAATTATTTATATTTTGTTGCTAAAGCAGACTTTAGTGGATTTCATCATTTTAGTAGCACATACGAAGAGCATAATAAATACGCTAAGGAATATCAAAAGCAATTAGATATCTATCAACAAAAAAAGGCAGCAGCTAAACAATAAAAATTTTGAAAAGAATTAAGCAAATAGCATCTTATATTCAATTATTATTGATACCTGTTTTTCGTTTTATGAAAAGAAAGGCAAAGGGAATCAAAGTACCTGGATTTCAGCAGATCAATTTGTATCAAATTGTAAAGTTTTTAACCAAGCAATTAAATACACTTGGTTTATATGATCGAGCATCTGCCATTTCTTTTAACTTAATCATGGCTTTGCCTGCAGGTTTATTGTTTCTATTTTCAATCATACCATACTTCCCAAAAACCTTAAAGGCCAAAAAACAGATTTTATCCATCTTTAAAGATATTTCTCCTAATTCAAGTACTTATAGATTCATTTCTGATATTATCACCGACCTATTAAGCAAACATGTTGGTATTTTTTCTTTTGGTTTTATTTTATTGCTTTTTTATGCTTCTAATGCCATGACTGGTATTATTAGAAGCTTTGATAAATCTATAATGCAAAACAAGCCATTCTTCTTACATCAAAGAATGCGTGCGCTTAGATTAACCTTAATTCTTTTTTTATTGGTATTCGCCAGCTTGATTGTATTAATTGGACAGGATCAATTAACTATTGTACTTAGAGAAGTATTTGATATCAAGAAAAAAGCCATTGTACCATACTGGAATACCATTAGATGGTTAGTGATTGTACTACTTTTATTTTATGGAAATGCCTTTATTTATAAATATGCACCGCATATAAAAGAAAAATGGCCCCTTTTGTCACCAGGTGCTATTCTATCCACTTTTCTAATGTTGGCAACAACATTGGGCTTTTCTTATTGGGTAAATAATTTTAGTTCCTATAATAAAGTATACGGATCTATTGGAACCGTATTAATTGTAATGACATTAATTTACATCAACGCCCTAATTCTTTTAATTGGCTTTGAATTAAATGTAAGTATCGAAGTACTTAAAAAAGAACAAGATCAAGTAGATTACTTCAACTAGATTACTTGTTGGCCATATCGGGAATCTCAGCAACCTTATAAGCACCTGCATCCAATTTAGCCTTGGTTTCACTAAATGCTTTTAATGTTAAATCAATTTCTTCTTGAGTATGCACTGCTGTAGGAATCAGTCTATAAATGATATGTCCTTTTGGAATTACTGGATATACCACAATAGAGCAAAATATTTTATAGTTTTCTCTGATGTCCATTACCATAGCAGTTGCCTCTTCTACTCCACCTTTCATATATACAGGTGTAACCACAGAATCTGTCTTGCCAATATCAAAGCCTTTTGCTTTTAATCCATTTTGAAGTGCTAATGCATTCTTCCATAAATTATCTTTTAATTCAGGCTTAGATCTTAATAATTCTAATCGTTTTAAGTTACCCACTACGTAAGGCATAGGTAAACTCTTAGCAAATATTTGAGAACGGATATTGTATCTGATATAATCAATAATAGTTCTTGGTCCAGCCATAAATGCACCAATAGATGCCATACTTTTTGCAAAAGTAGAGAAGTATAAATCAATCTCGTCTTGACAACCTTGTTCTTCCCCAGCACCAGCACCAGTTTTACCTAAGGTACCAAAACCATGCGCGTCATCCACTAATAAACGGAATGGCACTTTTTTCTTTAAAGCAGCAATTTCTTTTAATTTACCTTGGTCACCCGCCATTCCAAATACACCCTCTGTAATCACTAATACGCCACCTGTTTGCTGCTTATCCACTAAAGCTTGTGCTCTTAATAATTGCTTTTCACAGTCTTCCACATCATTGTGCTTAAATACAAAACGATGGCCCGGGATCATTCTCAAAGCATCAATAATACATGCATGACATTCTGCATCATATACCACCACATCATGTCTTCCACAGATGGCATCAATGGCACTCATGATACCTTGGTAACCGTAGTTCATTAAAATGGAATCCTCCTTATGTACAAATTCAGCTAATTCTCTTTCTAATTGTTCATGTAAATCACTGTTCCCGCTCATCATTCTAGCACCCATTGGTAAGGCTAATCCATATTGAGCACTTGCATCAGCATCTGCCTTACGTACTTCAGGATGATTGGCTAAACCTAAATAGTTATTCAAGCTCCATACTATCATTTCCTGACCTCTAAATTTCATCTTGGAGCCAATTTCGCCTTCCAATTTAGGGAAAGCAAAATAACCATGCGCTCTTTCACGATGCTGACCTATTGGTCCGTAATTCTTGATTAACCTTTCAAATATATCTGCCATAATTATTGAATTATTCATGCAAATTTAATCATTTTTTGTCTTTTTAGGCTTAATAAATAAGCGTAATTTGCACATGCAATAAACATTCAAACAATGAAATTTTCAAGTATCCTATTGTGCATTATGCTAAGCTTAAGTGCCAATGCTCAAAAACCAACGAATAATACTAAGCCCAAATTAGTGGTAGGCATTATGGTTGACCAAATGAGATGGGACTATGTCAATAAATTCAAGAAACATTTTAGTAGCCCAAATGGATTTTTAAGACTCCTAAATGAAGGAGCTACCTGTGACTTTACAATGATACCTTATGTTCCTACAGTTACTGCTGTTGGTCATGCATCTGTGTATACAGGATCTGTTCCTGCCTTGAATGGTATTTCAGGAAACAACTGGTTTGATAATTATACACAGAAATCTGTGTATTGTGTAGATGATAATTCAGTGAATTCTGTTGGGATTGATAATAGTCCTGCCGGTAAAATGAGTCCGGCTAATTTATGGACTACTACTATTGGAGATGAATTAAAAATAGCTACAAATTTTAAATCAAAAGTAATCGGATTGTCTATAAAAGATAGAGGAGCCATTTTACCAGCTGGTCATAGCGCAAATGGTGCATTTTGGTATGATTCAAAATCAGGCAATTTTATTAGTTCATCTTACTATGCGAAACAATTACCTAGCTGGGTTGTAAATTATAATAATCAACATAGAGTAGATAGCTTGTATAGCAAAGGTTGGAATCTTAGTTTGGCAAAATCTGTGTATGAGGCAAATTGCGATCAAGACGAAAACGATTATGAATCTACACCACTAGGCAAAGAACAAAAATCTTTCCCTTATAGTTTAACTCAATTTATTGGAAAAGACTATGGTAAAATTGCAAGCACCCCATGGGGAAACACCATTTTAGAGGAGTTAGCAGAACAAGCTATTATCAATGAAAATATGGGTAAAGATGATATTACAGATTTATTAGCAGTAAGTTTTTCTTCACCTGATTATATTGGTCATAGCTTTGGTCCAGACTCTTGGGAGACAATGGATGGTTATATTAAATTAGATGCTACCCTTGCTGCATTATTTGCAGTGCTTGATAAGCAAGTGGGTAAAGAAAATTATAGTGTTTTCTTAACGGCAGATCACTCAGTGGCACATGTTCCAGGATTTTCTAAAAAACATCAATTACCTGGAGGAGTTATCAGTGAAGATCAATTAAAAAAAGATTTAAGTAGTTATTTAGTAAGTAAAGGTTTTGATGCAAAATTAATTAGCACCATAAGAGAATATAATGTTCATTTCAATACTGGACTAATGGAAACATTAGGGGTGGAAAGAGTTAAATTAATTCAACTTTGTAGGCAATTCTTAGAAAAGAACCCAGATGTATTACAAGTAGTGGATACAAGAAATGCAGCAATGGCTCCATTACCTGCAAGTTTAAGAGAGAGAATTGTCAATGGATACAATGCTCAAAGATCTGGTGATTTATTTATTGTAAGCAAGTCCGGATATGTAGATGGATTTGCCACTGGTACTTCACACGGGGTTTTATATAATTATGATGCACATATCCCTTTATTATTTTGGGGCAAAGGTATTCAACATAAAACTGTGAATACACCAACATATATGACAGATATTGCTCCAACCATTTCTACCCTTTTAGGTATTCAAATGCCAAGTGGATCAATTGGAAAGCCAATATTAGAGGTACTGAAATAAAATAAAAGCCCTTAAAAAAATTAAGGGCTTTTATTTTTTCAATCTTATGATTAAACAAAGGCACCCCATAAACGAGTGCCTTTGTTTAATATCAATAATTAGTTCAATTTAGCTTGTAAGTTTTTATCTAAAGCATCTAAGAACTCTTCTGTATATACATAATGTTCTCCATGCTTTACTTTATTGCCATGTACACAAACAGCCAAATCTTTAGTCATAATACCTGATTCAACTGTTTCGATACATACTGCTTCTAAAGCTTCTGCAAATTTGATTAATTCTTGGTTATTATCTAATTGACCTCTAAACATTAAACCTCTTGTCCAAGCAAAAATAGAAGCAATTGGATTAGTTGAAGTTCTGTTACCTTTTTGGTGTTCACGGTAATGGCGAGTCACTGTTCCGTGTGCAGCTTCTGCTTCCATTACTTTACCATCTGGTGTAATTAAAGTTGAAGTCATTAAACCTAAAGAACCAAAACCTTGTGCTACTGTATCAGATTGTACATCACCATCATAATTTTTACAAGCCCATACAAAATTACCATTCCACTTTAAAGCACTCGCCACCATATCATCAATCAAACGGTGCTCATAAGTAATACCCGCTTCTGCATACTTAGCTTTGAATTCATTTTGATATACCTCTTCAAAAATATCTTTGAAACGACCATCATATTTCTTTAAGATAGTATTCTTAGTAGATAAATATAAAGGCCATTTTTTTGCCAATGCTTGGTTAAAACAAGCTCTTGCAAAACCATAGATACTTTCATCTGTGTTGTACATCGTTAAAGCAACGCCATCTCCTTTGTAATTGTACACTTCATATTCTTGTGTAGTTCCATCTTCTCCCTCAAACTTCACAGTTAATTTACCCTTCCCTTTGGTTACAAAGTCAGTTGCACGATACTGATCACCAAATGCATGACGACCAATACAAATAGGTGCAGTCCAGTTAGGTACTAAACGAGGCACGTTTTTACAAACAATAGGCTCTCTAAATACTGTACCATCTAAGATATTTCTGATTGTGCCATTAGGGCTCTTCCACATTTGCTTTAACTTAAACTCTTCTACTCTTTGTTCATCTGGAGTGATAGTAGCACATTTGATACCTACACCATATTGTTTGATAGCATTAGCAGCATCAATAGTTACCTGATCGTTTGTTTGATCACGGTACTCCATACCTAAATCATAGTATTTAATATCCAAATCTAAATAAGGTAAAATCAATTTATCCTTAATGAACTTCCAAATGATCCTTGTCATTTCATCACCGTCCAATTCAACCACTGGATTGGCTACTTTAATTTTTTGTCCCATAAATGTTAAAAATTTTGTTTGCAAATGTACTAAATGTAACGATACATTTTACAATTTATCACTGATTGACAATCAGTACCGGGATGTCCACTTTATGTCTAACAGACTCGATAGTTTCTCCAAAAACATAGTCTTTCCAACCCTGATGTTGATGTGCTCCCATTACTAACAATTGTGCGTTACTGACGCCAACCAATCGAACAATTTCTTTTACTCTATGATGGTAGCCAAGTGCAGTACTTACTTTATACCCTTTTGATTCCAAAGCACGAGCATAAGTATCCAATCTAAGTTGGTCTTTTCTGGTCTCTTCGTCATCACTGGCATCCGCCAAATATTTTGCAGTAGCACTTTCTACAATATGTATAAAAATAAATTCAGTGGCTTGATGTGCATGTTGCACTGCAGTCTTAATTAATTTAGCATCCGCTACTGAGAAATCGACTGCAATGGCTATTCTATTCACGGGTAAATCCTGAGATAAATCCAATTCAATAAGTGCACCATGAAAATCAGCATCTTTAGATTGATCTCTTTTTCTATAAAAAGGATAAATCGTAATAAATAAGATTAAAGCAATAAAAAATAAAATAATTGTGATCAATAGTATTTTTAAGAGTATACTGTTAGATTGATTTAAAAATGAAATAGCAAAATCCAACACTAAATGACCATTTAAATAAACCAATAAAGTCGCCACTATCCAAGAAAGTATTTTTATGGGCCACCCAATAGCAAACTCTCCCATGGTAATTTTATCACTTACAAAATGAATTAAAGGTATCACAGCAAAGCCTAATTGTAAACTTAAAATTACCTGACTAAATATTAATAAAGCATCTACCCTCCCTTCTCCCATAATACCAATCACTAACACAGCTGGTACTATAGCCACTAACCTAGTTAACAATCTTCTAATCCAAGGATTCAATCTAATTTTTAAATACCCTTCCATTACAATTTGACCTGCCAATGTACCGGTAACAGTAGAGCTTTGACCAGCAGCAATTAAAGCAATAGCAAATAAAATGGGTGCTAATTTAGAACCTAATAATGGTGCTAACAAAGCATGTGCTTCTTCAATCTTTGCCACATGCGTATAGCCAGTAGTATAAAATGCAGTAGCAGCTAAAATTAAAATAGATGCATTCACAAAAAATGCAGCATTCAATGCTACTGCACTATCAATAAAATTATAGAAGATTGATTTTTTGATACCTTTTGTATTTCGATCTATTTTTCTGGTTTGCACCAACGCAGAATGTAAATACAAATTATGAGGCATCACTGTAGCTCCAATGATACCCACAGCAATGTATAAAGCTTCTGGACTTAATGTTGATGGAATAAATCCTTGAATCGCATAAGATAAATTAGGCTTTGCTATAAATAACTGTACAAAAAAGCTCAATCCAATTGTAGCTACTAACAAAATGATAAAAGCTTCCATTTTACGGATACCATATTTCTGCAAAAACAAAAACAAAAAAGTATCCAATACAGTTATACAAGTACCGTACATCAAGGGTAATCCAGTTAATAATTTTATACCAATTGCCATACCTAATACTTCTGCTAAATCAGTTGCAGCTATGGCTAATTCAGCTAATAGGTATAAAATGAAATTAACGATGGGCGGATAAGTTTCTCTATTTACTTGTGCCAAATCCAATCTTCTTACAATTCCTAATCTTGCACTTAAACTTTGCAACAAAACTGCCATCAAATTACTCAATAATAAAATCCAAATTAATTGATAACCAAAGGCTGCTCCACCAGCCAAATCTGTGGCCCAATTACCTGGATCCATATACCCCACACTGACTAAATAAGCTGGGCCTATAAAAGCCAGAAATTTTCTCCACCCTTTTTTGTTTTGGACAGGTACTGATTCGTGTAAGGTATCTAATGATTTATCCGACATAGCTATGATTGTAAATTTATGCCTATTTTAGTAAAAATTTATAATACATGCGAAATTGGCTATGTTTAACTGCTCTGTGCTGTTTGATGGCATGTTCCGAAAAAAAGACTGATTTTTCCGGCAATACCCCTTTAAAAATCAATGATTTTAATAAGATTTTTAAAACAGTTGAACTACCTATAACACTTTCAGATACGAATGTATCAAAGTTGAGAGACACCATTCAAATTGGAGCCAAAGCATTAGGTCAATTTGTACCCGATTCAGTAGTAGAAAATATTATCCCAGCAAAAGATCAAAAAGCAATTCTTTACCCATTATTAAAAATAGAAAAAGAAACAGAGTACTATTTGATGTTAAATGTTCACCGTCCAACAAAAGACGAAATTGCTGTTGTTGTTTTTAGCAAGAAGAATGTTTATTTGGATTATAAAGTTATCACTAGTTTTTTAAATGAACATAAAGGTTCGAGACATTATGGTAAATCTGTTTCCATTAACAAAGAGCCTACTTTTTTAGTAGAAGAAAATAAAATGGACGATGAGAATGTTTTAGTGTATGAAAAAAATGGATGGGCATTTACAGACAATCATTTTAGATTGATCTATTTTGATAGTAATAAAAAACCTGAGTCAAAAACCATTATTAATCCAATTGATACTTTAGCCTCCAATTTTGTATTTAGTGGAGACTATGCAAGAGATTCGAAGAATTTTATTTCACTAAGAGATTTTACTGGCGTTGCTAACAAGTATCAGTTTTTTTTGCATTTTGAAAAGAAAGAAGGAACATGTATTGGAGAGTTAAAAGGACTTTTAAGCTTCAATAAAAATCAAGCAACTTTCACAGAGAAAGGTGATCCATGTATTATTCATTTTACCATTTCTGGACAAATTATTAAAATAAAAGAAGATGGAAATTGTGGCAATCACCGCAATATGACTTGTTATTTTAATGACTCTTACGACAAGAAAAGAAAGCCTAAGAAGAAGAAATAATCCACAATTGTTGATTGCAAACGATTGTTATCCACAGCTCAATGTGTATTAAGTACATTTTAGTTAAATAGGATTATATTGCAGTCCTATTCATCAAACCCATTTAGATCATGAGTTTTAGAAACTTTCAGGTGCCTTATAAAATCAACGAGAAGTACAGTACCAAGGCAGCTTATTTTTCCATGGAGTTCGCTATCCACCAACCTCTAAAAATTTACAGTGGTGGATTAGGTTTTTTAGCAGGTTCACATTTAAGAAGTGCATTCGAATTAAATCAAAATATGATCGGTGTTGGTATTCTATGGAAATATGGCTACTACGATCAAGCAAGAAACCAAGACCAAAGTTTACAAGTAACTTTTATGGAGAAGATTTACAGCTTCTTAGAAGATACTGGAATCAAATATCAAATTCTAATTCACGATCATCCAGTTTGGGTGAAAGCATACTATTTAGCACCTAATACTTTTTGTAGTGCTCCATTATTTTTATTGAGTACAGATTTACCAGAAAATGATTATGTATCTCAAACCATTACTCATAGATTATATGATGCCAATGTTGCAACTAAAGTGGCTCAATTTATTTTATTAGGAGTAGCAGGAGCAAAATTAATTGATGAAATCGGATTTAATCCTGATGTATACCACTTAAATGAAGCACATGGTTTCTCTAGCGCTTTCTATTTATTAAACAAGTATAAGTCTTTGGATGAAGTTAAAAAACGTTTAGTATTTACAACACATACTCCAGAAGAAGCGGGTAACGAAAAACATGATATTTATTTATGTCATAAAATGGGTTATTTCTGCGGCTTAAGTATTGATGAAGTAAGAAAACTTACTGGCATACAAGACGACCAATTCAACCACTCTTTAGCTGCTTTGCGTTTTGCTAGAAAAGCAAACGGTGTATCTGAATTACACGGACACGTAAGTAGAGAAATGTGGGGTAAATATGATGGTATCTGCCCTATTGATCATATTACCAATGCACAAAATTGGCGCTATTGGGCTGACAAGCAATTGTACAAATTTGCAGAAGCAAATGACGATGCAGCTTTTGATGATAGAAAATGGTATTTAAAAAAACGTGCATTTGAAATTGTTGCAGACCAAACTGGAAAGCAATTTGATCCTAAAGTTTTAACCATTGTATGGGCTAGACGTTTCGCCGGTTATAAGCGTGCAGATTTCTTGTCTTGGGATTTAGAGCGTTTTGAGAAATTGCTTTCTAATACAAAACATCCAGTTCAAATTATATTTGCAGGTAAGCCTTACCCAGTGGATCATCCAGCTATTAACCAATTTAACCACTTAGTACATTTAAGTAAGAAATACAACAATGTTGCAGTATTGGTGGGTTATGAATTAGCATTAAGTAAGCGTATGAAACAAGCTTCTGATGTATGGTTAAATAACCCAAGAGTTCCAAGAGAAGCATCAGGTACTTCGGGCATGACTGCAGCGATGAATGGTTCTGTGAACTTTTCTACGGATGATGGATGGATACCAGAATTCGTGAATCATGGTAACAATGGCTTTGTAGTTCCTAAAGCAGACTATGCGAATATGAGCACCGAAGAACAAGATGCATATGATTTAAATGAATTGTATAAAATCTTAGAAGATCAAATTGTACCTATGTACTATGATCAAAAAGATACATGGCGTCAAATAACTCAAAATGGTATGAAAGATGTTCGTTTCCAATTTGACAGTAATAGAATGGCAGATGAGTACTATGAGAAGATGTATAAAGTAAAATAGCCTTCCTCCAAATACTAAGATCCTCCTCTTTTGAGGGGGATTTTTTTTGCTATATACTGATTCAACAATTAGTGCCTATTTTTGTTATTACTATATGAATAAACTTATTATATCCATTACAGGTGCAAGCGGCTCCATTTATGCCAAATGTCTTTTAGATAGTTTGGTAAAAATCCAAGACCAATTGGATGCTGTGGGTATTGTAATGAGTGATAATGCAAAATATGTTTGGGAAACCGAATTGGGTAATAAAGATTTTGAGAAATACCCTTTTCAGATATATGCTAAAAACGATTTTAATGCTCCTTTTGCCTCAGGTTCTGCACAATACAACACAATGATAGTTATTCCATGTAGTATGGGTACGATGGGAAGAATTGCCAGTGGCATTAGTGATGATTTAACCACTAGAGCAGCTGATGTGATATTAAAAGAAAGACGAAAACTAATTTTAGTGGCAAGAGAAACACCTTATAATTTGATTCATATCAAGAATATGGAAACTATAACGCTTGCAGGCGGCATTATTTGTCCAGCAACCCCAAGTTTTTATAGCCAACCTAAAACCATTGAAGAAGTTGCTTATACAGTGGTGCACCGAATACTAGATTTAGCTGGCCTAAAAAATGAAAGCTATAGATGGGGCTCTAAATAAAATAGGCCTCTTTTCAAAGGCCTATTATTATATTATTCTTTTGTTGGTTCTTTCGGCGTTTTAGGCACTTTTTCTTTTTCTTTTTTCTGCAAGGTAAAATTTAATGCAACTTTTTCTTTATCCAAATCAGCCAATAAAGTATCCCCTTCTTTTACATTATAATTCAAAATTTCTTCCGCTAAAGGATCTTCTACATATTTCTGAATGGCTCTGTGTAAAGGCCTTGCACCAAATTGAACATCATACCCTTTCTCTGCAATAAATTCTTTAGCTGCTTCTGTTAAGATTAGGTTTAATCCAAGATTGGCTAATCTACCCACTACATGCTTCATGATGATATCAATGATTAAGAAAATATTTTCTTTAGTCAATGAATTAAACACAACCACATCATCAATACGATTTAAGAACTCAGGTGAGAAGGTTCTTTTTAAAGCTTTCTCAATGACTGAACGATTATTTTCTTCTGTTTGTTGCACTCTAGTAGCAGTTGCAAACCCTACACCGTCACCAAACTCTTTTAATTGACGAGCGCCAATATTAGAAGTCATAATGATTAAAGTATTTTTGAAATCTACTTTTCTACCCAAGCCATCTGTTAAAATACCATCATCTAATACTTGTAATAAAATATTATAAATATCTGGATGCGCTTTTTCAATTTCGTCTAATAAAATGACACAGTAAGGTTTACGACGAACTTTCTCTGTTAATTGACCACCTTCTTCATATCCAACATATCCCGGAGGCGCTCCAATTAATCTACTCACCGCAAATTTCTCCATGTATTCACTCATATCAATTCTAATCAAAGCTTCCTCTGAGTCAAACATGTTCTTTGCCAAAGCTCTAGCCAATTCAGTTTTACCAACACCTGTTGGACCTAAGAAAATAAATGTACCAATTGGTTTTTTAGGATCTTTCAATCCTACTCTATTTCTTTGAATGGCTTTTACTACTTTACTAATAGCATCGTCTTGACCAATTACCATACCTGTCTCTTATACACATCTGACGCTGCCGACGATACTCCT
>CAWULX010000029.1:0-12296 GCA_963923775.1 uncultured bacterium | reverse complement strand
TATAAGAGACAGGCTCAAGAGAAGGGTATTAAAGTTATTGATACAAGAAATAAATTACAATTTCAGGAAGGATTTATTCCTGGAAGTATCAATATCCAAGGAAATAATTCATTTGCAACATGGATGGGTTGGTTTGTGACATATGATGAACCATTTATTTTAATTGCAGAACCCGGGCAAATGGACGATTTAACTAGAAAATTAATGCGAATTGGGTTAGACAATATTTTTGGCTATGTTGATTCTTCTAAAATTAAATCAGTTTATGCTGGAGAATTAGAAAAATCTAAAATGGTTACAATTGAATCTGTTAAACAAAATAAAGACGCTGAAATTATTGACATAAGAGGAGTCGCAGAATTTAATAGCGGACATATTCAAGGCGCAAAAAATATATTTATTGGAACCATTTTGCAAAATTTGGATAAAATTCCAAAAGATAAACCAGTAATTATTCATTGTCAAGGCGGTGACAGAGCTGCAATTGGCTATTCTTTATTAATGAAACATGGATTTACAAATATTAGTAATTATAGTGGCGGTATTAATGAATGGGTTAAAGAACAACAACCTATTGTTAGCTAATTTTATTTTTCATTTCACATGCAAACTGAAATTTTAGCAAGAGTACAATTCGCTTTTACGGTGGCATTTCATTATATGTATCCACCATTAAGTATTGGTTTAGGGTTGATTTTAGTTATCATGGAGGGCATGTATCTAAAAACTGGGCTTAAGCTTTATGAAAATATGGCTAAGTTTTGGATTAAGATATTTGCCCTTATTTTTGGAATAGGAGTTGCTACTGGGATTGTAATGGAGTTTGAATTTGGAACTAATTGGGCGACTTATTCAAAATATGTTGGAGATATTTTTGGCAGTGCTTTGGCGGCAGAGGGCATTTTCGCATTTGCTTTAGAAAGTGGTTTTTTGGGGATATTGCTTTTTGGTTGGAATAGGGTTAGTCCAAAAGTCCATTTTTTTTCTACCATAATGGTTTTTCTTGGTTCGATGTTTAGTGCAGTATGGATTGTTGTTGCAAATAGTTGGCAACAAACTCCAGCGGGATTTCATATCGTAGGCGAAGGTTTAAGTGCAAGAGCCGAAATTACTGATTTTTGGGCTATGGTATTTAATCCGTCAAGTATCGAACGCTTATCACATGTTTGGATAGGATCATTTTTATCAGGTGCATTTTTAGTTTTGAGCGTTAATGCTTATTATATTTTAAAGGGAAAATATCTAGAAATTGCAAAACCCTCTTTTAAAATTGCATTGGTTATTGCAACTTTCTTTTCATTTGCTCAATTAGCTACGGGCCATAAAAGTGCGGATGGAGTTGCCAAAAATCAGCCTGCTAAATTAGCTGCATTAGAAGGACATTATGATTCATCCTCTGTTGCAGATATGTATTTAATGGGCTGGGTTGACAATAAAACTCAAGATGTAAAAGGATTAAAAGTTCCTGGCGGATTAACCTTTTTATTGCATCAAGATTTTTCTACTCCAGTTAAGGGATTAAATGCTTTTAAATCCAATGAAAGGCCAACACAAATTAATGCTATTTTTCAAGTATACCATTTGATGATAGCAATTGGAATGTTTTTAATTGGTTTAACTGCATTTGCTTCATGGTTATTATATAAGGGTATATTATTTGAAAAAAAATGGATCTTGAAAATATTTTTATGGTCGGTTGTCTTACCCCAAGTTGCCAATCAGGCTGGATGGTTTGCTGCAGAAATGGGAAGACAGCCTTGGGTGGTTTATGGTTTACTTAGAACTTCCGACGCATTATCTAAATCTGTAAAAGCTAATCAAGTTGTGTTTTCTCTTGTTTTATTTGGATTAGTTTATATTACTTTATTTGTTTTGTTTTTATACTTATTAAATATAAAAATAAAACATGGACCTGATTTTGTCTATTTAAATCAGAAAGAAGAAGAGTTCAGTGTAAGAAAAGATAGGATTATTGTATAAAATAATTTAATTATGGAAACCTTGTTGGGATTAGATTATAACACTTGGTGGTTTTTAATTTTTGGCGGTGTTATATCTGGCTATGCAATTCTTGATGGCTTTGATTTAGGGGCAGGTGCTTTACATTTATTTTTAAATAAAGAAGAAAGTCGAAGAATTGCATTAAATGCCATTGGTCCTATTTGGGATGGAAATGAAGTTTGGTTGGTAATTGGAGGTGGAGCATTATTTGCTGGGTTTCCAGTTGCTTATGCTGCCATTTTTTCGGCATTTTATATTCCTTTTATGGTGTTTATAGTTGGACTAATTTGGAGAGGTGTCGCAATTGAATTTAGAAGCAAAGAGCCTGGGATATTATGGAGAAAAACCTGGGATTTTATTTATTCTTTTGCTAGCATTACAATCGCAATTTCTTTGGGTTTAATGTTAGGTAATGTCGCCTTGGGAATACCACTTGATAAAAATCACGAATATATAGGAGATTGGCTAGATTTTTTAAATCCTTTTAGCATAATGGTTGCCATCACAACATTGTCTTTATTTATGACACATGGTGCTATTTTCTTAGCAATGAAAACCGAGAACAGGTTATTTGCAAAAATCACTGTTTTGGCAAAAAATTTTAATATATTTTTTATTGTCACTTTTGGCTTTTCTTCACTATATACTTTATTATATGTGCCCCATTTAAGTGATCAATTAAGATCCAATCCTCTATATTTTATTTTGCCATTGATAATGTTCCTATCCATAGCAAATATTCCAAGGCAACTTAATAAAAGAAAATACAGATTTGCATTTATTAGCTCTTCTATTACAATTGCTACTCTGTTGGCCATGGTTGCTTTAGAGGTTTTCCCTACTTTAGTTTTAGCAAGTAATGATATTTCAAATAGCATTACTATAAAAAACGGAGCTTCGTCTTTAAAGACTATGAAGACTTTGTTGTTGATTGCCGGTATAGGAACACCTCTTGTTGGTGTTTATACAATTTTTGTTTTTTGGACTTTTAAAGGCAAAGTTCAGCTCGATGAGATGAGTTACTAAAAAAGTTTTTAAAAAATTTTTAAACAGAGTATAATACTTACTTTTAACAAATGAAAGAGTCTACTGAAAAAAATATCAATAAAGATTTAATATTAAGAGAGAGATTGGCAATTCAAAGAACATATATGGCTAATCAAACAACCTTGCTTTCTTTTATAAGAACATCTTTATATTTTTTTGTTGCTGGCTTGTCGATCAGAAACTTTTTTAAAGTAGAAGTTTTGTTTATTCTTGAACCGATATTTTTTATTATTTCTATTTTAATTATTATGATTGGCGTGTTTCAATTTTTTAAACAAAAAAATGCTATAAAAAATAGTGAAAAGCATATTGGTAAATATCAAGAAGAATTCCTAAGGCAATAAAATAAACACAATCTTCTTAATAAAAAAAGGGGCGCTCAACGAGCACCCCTTTTTTTTACTATAAGAGTAGATTATTTCTTTCTCTCAATTTCTCTATTCATTTCCTCTATATCTACTGGTCTCTCAGTATTATCTCCTAATAAATATTTAGAGAAATAATCAGCTGTTCTCCAGAACCAGTATTCATTCATATCACCAAATCCATGTCTTTGTGTAGGAAGAATTAACATATCAAAACGCTTATTGGCTTTGATTAGTGCATTCACAACTCTAATAGTATTGGATGGATGTACATTATTATCAATTTCACCGTGTATTAATAATAATTTTCCTTTTAAGTTTTTCGCAATGTCTGGGTTTTTATCAATCATATAACTAAAAGTAGTATCTCCCTTTGCTGAGATTTCTTCTTTAACGCCATGATGTTTTTCGCTCCACCATCTATTGTAAACACTATTGTCATGATTGCCAGCATTACTCACAGCCACTTTAAATACATCAGGATATACCAACATCGCTGCTGTACTCATAAAACCACCACCACTATGTCCATGAATACCCACTTTGGTTCCATCGATATAAGAGAATCTGTCTGATAACTGTTCAATAGCTGCTTTTTTATCGGCTAATCCATAGTCTCTTAAATTACCATATCCATAATTGTGATACCATTTGCTTCTTCCAGGATGTCCACCTCTATTACCCATTGTAACCACCACAAATCCCAATTGCGCCAATCTGTCTATACGATCCATTCCCTTACTGAAACTTTTATTAACCGATTCTGTTTGAGGGCCAGGGTATACATACTCAATGATGGGATATTTTTTAGTGCTATCAAAATCATAAGGCTTATACATTACCCCAAAAATATCAGTGATACCATCATCGGCTTTTACTTTGAATAATTCAGGGAATTTATATCCAGCAGCAAATAAAGAACTTAGATCTGCTGTTTCTAAATCCATTAATTTTTTTCCTTCACTAGAATACAATGAACTCACAGGAGTAGTATTCACTCTACTTGAATTATTCACAAAGAATAATTTTTTATCATTCAAGCTAAAGCTATGATCAAAATTTCCTTGATTTAACAATTGTAAACCTGATCCATCAAAATTCACTTTGTATAAGTGTAAATAGTAAGGGTCTTCTTTGGTGGTATTGTTTATTTGCTCTCTACCATTTCCAGAAAAATACAATACTCTTTTTTCTTCATCAATTGCTACCACATCTTCGGTATGCCAAGGGCCTTGTGTAATTTGATTTTTCAAATTACCATTCTCGTCATATAAATAAAAATGTCCCCAACCATCTCTCTCGCTCCATTCAATAATTTCTTTTCCTTTATTCACCAAGCCTGGCTTTCTAATTTCGATAGAAGTATTTAAAGTTTCTTCAATCAAGGTTTTTACTGCACCTGTATTTACATCAACAATACATTGATCAATTTTTTTCAAATCTCTACTCGTTCTTGAGATATACATTTTTTCATTAGTACCTAACCAAATATTTGGTTTAAAATCATCATCTCTGGTATTGATATTTCTTGTTTTATCCCAAATTGAAATATTCTGATCTTTAAATAGCGATACATTAATTTCTTTATTGGTAAAACCATTTATATCAAACATAAATAAATGATCTACTGGTGCTTCTTTTTCTCCTGGCATCCAGTATTTATAGGTCTCTAAAGTAGGTCTAGGATCTGCGATACTATTGATAACCCATAGATCTTTTACTTTTGTATTATCAACTTTATTGATGGCAAAATGTTTACTATCCTCGCTCCAATATGCAAATACTGATTTTCTTTTGTTCTTGTTTTTTTCTATATCTACATTGGTTTCTCCACCTCCTCCATAACTACTTTCACTATGCCAGCTAAAATACAATTTACCATCAGTTGTGATAGCGTGTTCTACAATGGTTGAATCTTCTTCATTTTTTAATGCCTTTTCGTAATTGGCTTTATCCATCCAATACAAATTATAATTTCTACCAAATAGAATAATATTTTGATCTGGTGAAATATTAGCCCAAGTAGGTTTTTTCTTGGGTTTCTTTAAACCAACTAATTCATTTAATTGATTGGTTAATAAATTGTATTCGAAATAAAATACTTTTTTAATTTTTTCAGGCTTGCCATTTTTTGGAATGGTGTCATCTTTGTTAACTTCCAAACTACTCTTAACTTCAAACTGAATCCAATTTTCGTCTTTTATAAATTTTAAAGAATCAATAGGTAAGTGTAATCCATCAAAAGGATCTTTTACAATTTTTGTTAATTCAGCTGCCAATTTATCTCTATCAAACATTGGCTTTTTTTCAAGTTTAATTGGATCTACAATTAACCATTGTTTTCCTTCGGTGGTTTCATAAGTGTACCAAAATTTATTGGATTGCTTTAACCAATGTGGATCAACAGCTAAAGAAAAAATCATTTTATCTAATTTCTTTGGAGCAAATCTTGCAGCCAAATTATAATTAGCTTTCTGTTGTCCCCAGCTCAAAACCGGAAGAAGTAAAATTGCTAGTAAAAATTTACGCATGTCTATTTATTTATTGGAGAAAGTTAATGATATTTAAGTAAAATTGAAAACCATGCATATAAAAATTAATGGCATTCAGCATATAGGTATTCCTGTAACAAATTTAAAACTGTCAGAAGCTTTTTATGAGGGTCTTGGCTTTAAGAATGTAATGAGTTCGCATTTTGAAATAAATGGGAATAAGGGCTTTGTTTCAATGATGCAAAGAGATACCATGGTGATGGAATTGTATCAAATGCCTGAACCAGAGTTAGCGGAAATAAGACATAGAGGTAATGGGCATGTGGATCATGTGGCTTTCGATGTGGATGATGTAGATCAAACTTATCAAACACTTAAAGACAATGGCTATCAAATGATGGAGTCAGCACCGGTTTTCTTACAATTCTGGCAAAAAGGTTGTAAATATTTCAATATAGTTGGGCCGGATGGGGAACGATTAGAGTTTAATGAGATTATCAGATAATTTAATCAGCCGTTAATCAATTTTTGGCCTCCCTTCTCTTATTTTAATGTAAATTGCGCAGGCTATTCGCTACAATTTATCATTAAATTAAGTTCATCTAATGGAGCAGAATCAATCAAGTAATAAAGCGGCAACAATCAGAAAAATAGTTATTGGTGCCTTAATTGCAGTGGCTTTATATTTCGGAGGTAGAAAAATTGTTTTTTCATTAACGCATGAGACTACTGATAATGCACAAATTGAAACCAATATTGTGCCAGTATTAACCAGAATTGCTGGATATGTGAAAATACTAGACATTAAAGATTTTGATTCAGTAAGTCAAAATCAATTAGTAGCTGAAATTGATGACGCAGATTTAAGAATGCAATTAGAAGAGCAACAATCTGATTTACAACAAGCCAATGCTGATTTAGCCAATGCAAAAGCACAACTAGCCAATGCAATACTTTCTTTACAAAGTAATAAAGGAACTATTGATCTAAAGAAAATTCGTCAGCAAAAAACGATCAATGATTTAAAGAGAGATCAAAATCTCTTTAAAGAACAAGCTATCACTAGAAAGCAAGTAGAAGAAACAGAATTTCAAGTGGCTTCAGCCAATCAAGAATTAGCGAATGCGCAAACTGATTTAGCAACAGCAAAAAATAGAATTGAAGTTTTAAAAGAAAATTTGAATAGAGCTGCTGCGATGATAGAAATGAAAAAAACTAGAATCAAAGAAACTGAGTTAAAATTATCTTATACAAAAATCACCGCTCCTACTACAGGAAAAATAGGCAAGAAAAATATTAGTATTGGACAGTTTGTACAAGCAGGCACACCATTGTTTTCTATTGTAAACGATAGTAGTTATTGGATTGTAGCCAATTTCAAAGAAAGTCAATTAGCTTATTTGCAAGAGGGGAAGCAAGTGAAAATTAGAGTAGATGCTTTTCCAGAATTAGATGTAAAAGGTACTATTGTAAGTTTAAGCGAAGCTACTGGTGCTAAATTTTCTTTATTACCTCCAGATAACTCTAGTGGTAATTTTATTAAAGTAACACAAAGAGTTCCAGTAAAAATTTCTATAGATAACCAGGCTGCTTTTAAAAATAAATTAAGAGCGGGTATGAGTGTTTTCATCACTGTTGACAAATAATAAAATGGCATCCGCAAAAGGTTTAGCAAAATTTATTATTGTTATTACTACTGTATCAGCTGCCATTATGGAGCTGATAGACACTTCTATTGTGAATGTTGCTCTTACAGATATTTCTGGAAGCTTGGGTGTGAGTATCGAAGATATTAGTTGGGTGATTACTTCATATGCAATAGCGAATGTGATCATTATTCCCTTGACTGGATTTTTGGCGGAGTATTTTGGAAGAAAAAATTATTACATTGTCTCCATGATTATCTTCACTGCCGCATCTTATTTATGCGGGCAGTCAGATAGTTTGGTTGAATTAATTATTTGGAGATTTATTCAAGGGGTGGGAGGTGGTGCCTTATTGTCTACTTCTCAAGCTATTTTATTTGATGCTTTTGAGCCTAAAGAAAGACCCATGGCTGCTGGCTTATTTGGTATGGGTATTGTTTTGGGTCCGACACTTGGTCCAACTTTAGGTGGTTGGATAATTGAAAACAATAGCTGGCCGTTGATCTTTATGATTAACATCCCAATTGGTGCTATTGCTACTTTCTTGGCTTTTACATTTATTGATAAAAAAGAAGGAGAAGGCAAAAACAAGCAAAATATCAAGATCGACTACACAGGCATTTTATTATTAGCTGTTGGTATAGGTTGTTTACAATATGTATTAGAAAGAGGAGAATCTGAAGAGTGGTTTAGTAGTGAAACCATTCGTTTTTGTTCTATGATAGCTGTTGTGGGACTTGGATTATTTATATGGTATGAACTAAGTATTAAGCAGCCTGCAGTAAATCTAAGGGTATTGACTAATCGAAATCTGGCTTTCACCACTGTATTTACTTTTGTTGCAGGATTTGGTTTGTTTACTTCTGTTTTTGTATATCCTGTTTTAGCGCAAAGAGTAATGGGATATACTGCTTTTGAGACAGGTATTTCATTGTTGCCTCCAACACTAGCAGGGGTAATTATGATGCCGATAATTGGTAAACTTATGAGTAAGGGTGTAACACCCATACCATTTGTAATAGTAGGTTTTACTTTATTTTCTGTTTATGCATTTTATAGTGCAGCAATGCCGCCAGAGGCCAGTAAATGGGATTGGTTCTGGCCTTTATTGATTAGAGCATTTGGTATTTCTATGAGCCAATTACCATTAATCAATCAAGCAGTTGTAGGTTTGGAATCCAAAGATTATGCATCAGGCATTTCATTAAATAATATGATTCGTCAATTAGGTGGTGCATTTGGTATTGCTATTGCTAATAATTATGTAGCACAGCAATATTTTAAACATAGAGCTAATTTGGTTGCTCATATCCCGGCAGATGGCGCTGCATGGCAAGAAAGAGTGGGTACTATAAGTCAGGGTATCATTGCGAAAACTGGTGATGTTCATGGAGCTACCCAGAGAGCATATAAATTAATTGACTTATCAGTGGATAGACAATCTTATTATTTATCCTATCTAGATACGTTTAGATTGGTTGGAATTTTCTTTTTGTTGGTAATACCATTGGTATTCTTTTTAAGAACAAATAAAAAAATGGATAAGGAAGCTGCAAAAGCAGCTGCTGAAGCACATTAAAATAAAAAGTATGAAAAAAGTTATTGTTTTATTATTAAGTACATTGACACTATCGTTGAGTGTTTCTGCTCAAAACTTAGTTAACAGTGAATTGCAAAATATATTAAATCAATCATTGGTTTATTTTCCTAAAGTAAAAGAAGTACAACAAACTGTTGAGTTGGCTCAAGAAAAATTAAAATTAACTCAACTAAATAGCTATCCTGATATTAGTTTTGACGCAAGCTATGCATATGTGCAACCAAAAATTGAAGTAGCATTTGGAGAGAAAATGTTTCAGTTTGCTCCAGAACATAATTACGGTGCAGCAGTGAATGGCGTATACGCTTTATTAGATTTTGGTAGATTGAAAGCGAATATCGAAAAATCTAAAATGGAATTGCAAGCATCTAAACATGTCGCTGCACAATTAAAAGAGTCTTTGTTTTATCAAGTAACCCAATTGTATTTTCAAATAATTTATGCTAAGAAAGCGATAGATATTCAAAAGACTGTTTTAGAAGTATTGAATGAGAATAAAAAAATAATAGAGACTCAATTAAAAAATGGTAATGCAATTCAATTAGACTTACTTACCATTCAATCTAAAATAGACAATGAAAATAACAGAAAGATAGATGTAGAAACCAACTTGAAAAAACTGTTAAACTTGTTAACTTATGCAACAGGGGTAGATCAAGTAAAAGAAACTAATCTAGCATTTAATATTAAAAATTATACTGCTGAAGAGGCTTTACAGCAGGCTTTGATGAATAATCCAAGCTTGGCTATTGCAAAAGATAAAGTAAGTGTTGCAAAAGCTGAATTAGAAGTGAGCAAACTAAATTCAAAGCCTTTTGTTGGCTTGAAAGCAAGTGTGGGTTCTAAGAATGGCTATTTGCCTGCTATTCAAGATCAAAGATTTAATTACAATGCTGGAATAGGTTTATCAGTTCCATTATTCAATGGTGGTAAAATCAAACAAGCAGTAAAAATTCATGAACAAGGCTTGGCCATTCAAGAAACTGGCGCAACCGCCTTGGTACATGATTTTGAGAAAGATATTAAAGCAACTATTATTGATATTGAAAGTAATCAAAATAGAATTACTAATGCAACTAGTCAAATAGAACAAGCAGCTTTGGCGCAAAAATTAAGTAACGCTAAGTTATTGAATGGCACAGCAACGCCAATTGAGATTACTAGTACCAACTCGGATTACCAAAGAGCCTTGTTAAACCAATTACAATATCAATACCAACTTTGTAATGCCAAATTAGAATTGGCTAAATTAATGGGCTTGGAATTAGTACACTAAAAATCTGCATAATCTCTAGCATGCATTAATACAGTTTCGTTTCTATTAACAGAATTCATGTATTTAGGCATATTAGAAATACTTTGCCATTCTGGTGAAGCAACAAATGCTTTCCAATGTTCATTTCTATCATCCATATTATTGAAGCTGGTCATGTAAATTAAATTGGGCATTCTAGGTCCAGCAATGGCTTTAGAATAAAAAATTGCATTAAAATTTAAACGCTTAAATAAAACTACTTCACCTCCTTGATTAAACATATGTACTTTTCTTAAGTGCATATTTTCGGTAGGACTTTCATAACTTCTATATTCGTAAATTCTTTCTGGAGTTTTAGTTAAACTAGATTCTTTTACATAAGTTGGTTGATCTATAAAAGATTTGGTAATGATTCTCTCTACTCTATTATAAGGTAAGGTCCCATCTACATTTTCTAAATCTACTAAATTGTTTTTTGTCATTGGGTCTAGTTTTTCTACTGCTTGATCTAATTGATCTAACATATTTAAACTAGCCATTGGCAACCAAACATAAATTCTTTTGTCAGTTGCGGTATCATTATCTATTGGAGCAAATACACCCACTTTCTTAATTCCTTTTTTATGTAAATATGGCAAGTAAGTATTTTTAAGATAAGCATCTACGCCATTTATTTGATTTAAATTACTGCAGTGGTAAATCTGAATTAAATAAAATTCTCTTTCCATTTGTTTTACTGGCGCACCCCAGCTATTAAAAGATAAAACAGCAACAATAGCAAAAACAAGTAGTTTTTTCATTTCATAGATTTGAAAAGTAAATGTAGGAATTTAATTTTCTAATAAATTGTTTTGCTTATATTTAAATAAAATTATTAGGATGAATAAGATAAAGACTTCCCATGTTCCATTTATTTTAATTACTTGTCTTTTCTTTTTATGGGGCTTTGCTCATAATCTTGATCCAATATTAATTCCTCATTTAAAGAAGTCCTTCACACTAACTACTACACAGTCTACCTTAGTGGACTCCTCTGTTTTTGTGGCTTATTTTATAATGGCAATGCCGGCGGGTTTTATAATGAAAAAATGGGGGTACAAAATGGGCATTATTGCAGGTTTATTATTATTTGCATTGGGCTCTTTCTTATTTGTACCCGCAGCTAACCATCAATCTTATAATTATTTTTTAATAGCATTATTTATTATTGCTTGCGGTTTAACCATACTAGAGACTGCTGCAAATCCTTATGCCTCAAGGTTAGGGGATCCTGCAACCGCTACACAAAGATTAAATTTGGTACAATCTTTTAATGGTTTAGCTGTTGCATTAGCACCTGCAATTGGCGCTAGATTAATATTAACCAAGGGCTATACAGATCTTGAATTAGCTTCAATGACTGATGCTGCTAGAAAAGCTGCCCTAGCTATGGAAGCTTATACTGTTAAAACACCTTATACTATTTTGGGTATTGTTTTATTATTCATGGCTGGCATTTTTTATTTTATTCAATTACCAGACATTAGAGAATCTTCGAATCATACGACTACTATCAAAGAAACCTTCAAACATCGTCATTTAAAATGGGCTGTGATTGCACAATTCTTTTATGTGGGGGCACAGGTATGCGTTTTAAGCTTATTTATTTTATATGTAACTCAGTCGGCTAATATTACTGAAATTCAAGCAGCAGATTATTTAAGTATTGGGGGCTTAGCCTTTTTAATAGGTAGATTTTTAGGTACAGCTATTATGCGTTTTATTCAGCCAAAAAAATTGTTAACTATTTATGCGCTAATATGTGTTGTCTTATCTGTTATAGCAATCGTAGGTAAAGGAACTATTACAATTTATACTTTGATTGCAATTTGCTTTTTCATGTCTATTATG
>CAWULX010000028.1:0-12351 GCA_963923775.1 uncultured bacterium | reverse complement strand
GCTGCTGTTCTGTAAATTTTAGTGCGCTCATTGATAGCAGTTAAATTGTTATTTGCATCCACACTACACACACCTCTGCTCACCGTTCCATTTTCACTGAGTGTATTAGATAATTCATAACCAAGAATACAATATTCTTTTTCGGAACAATTAGTTGTTAAAAAATGATACGCTTCTTTAAAAGCTTCAGTACCATAATAATCATCTGCATTAATTACTGCAAATGGCTCATTCACCACGCCCTTAGTACACAATAATGCATGTGCAGTACCCCAAGGTTTTGTTCTATCTGCTGCAACTGTAAAACCTTCTGTATACTTATCTAAAGATTGATAAACATAGTCAGTGGCAATTTTGCCAGTTAATTTAGGTTCAAATATTTGTTTAAATGCATCGCTAAAATCTTCTCTAATAATAAATACCACTTTACCAAAACCCGCTCTGATTGCATCGTATATGGAATAATCCATAATGGTCTCCCCATTTGGACCAAAACCTTCTGTTTGCTTTTGACTACCGTACCTGCTTGCCATTCCTGCCGCTAAAATCACTAATGTAGGTGCACTCATCTCGCTATTTTTTTAATTAATTGTACATTTACCCAGCAGGTAAATATTGTCTGCAAAAATAGCTGATTTTCATTAATTATAAAAAGTTTGCATACAAAAGCCACCATATCCTTTTTAAACTATTATAAGTCCTTAGGACATACTGTAGATATGCTTAGACTTGATTTGGTTCATCCAATTATAAGTGGCAATAAATGGTATAAATTGAAAGCGTATTTACAAGAAGCCAAGGAACAAAATGCTAACACTATTGCAAGTTTTGGAGGCCCCTATTCTAATCATATTGTTGCCTTAGCATATGCTGGAAAATTAAATGAATTTAGAACCATTGGATATATAAGAACCAATGACAACGAACCTATTACACCAAGCTTACAAGAAGCAATGGACTATGGCATGCAATTAATATTTTTAGGTAGAACCCATTTTCAAGAAAAGAAAAATGAAATCTTACAAGCAACTTCCTCCTCTATCTATTACATTGACGAAGGAGGTTATGGAAAATTGGGATGTACTGGCTTTGCAAGTATTCAAGAAGAAATAGATCTTAGTAATTATGATTATATTTTAGCAGCCGTTGGTACTGGCACCATGTTAGCTGGATTAATAAGCATTAGTAAAGAACATCAAGAAATTATTGGTATACCTGTTTTAAAAAATGAAGACAGTATTTATAGCGAAATCAATGCAATACTTCCTAATCCTTCCAAGCCCTATACTTTACTACATCAATTTCATCAAGGAGGTTATGCCAAAACAACACAAACGCAGATTGATGAAATGAATGAATTTTGGAAAAATACTGGAATCCCTACCGATATTGTATATACAGGGAAACTAGTAGTTGCATTAAATAAACTATTAAAGGAAAACTTCTTTAAAAAAGATGCAAGAATACTGCTGGTACATTCTGGTGGTTTACAAGGAAACAGATCTTTACAACCAGGAGTATTAATTTATTAACCAATTAACTCGCAATTAAAAATATTTGCGAAATGTTTTTTGATTGTATCTTTCACTTCTTGATAATCCAATTTTTTACCTAATTCTTTTTCCAGAGAAGTGACTGTTTTACCTTGTATTCCACAAGGAACTATGTATTCAAAATGAGATAAATCAGTATTCACATTTAAGGCAAACCCATGCATAGTAATCCATCTGCTACATTTAATACCCATCGCACAGATCTTTCTTGCCATAAAAGGATTTTCAGGTTCTAACCAAACACCGGTTTCCCCAGCACTCCTTTCTCCTTTTAATCCATATTCTGCAATGGTATCAATAATCACTTGCTCCAAGCTTCTTAAATACCATCCTAAATCTGTCTTAAACTTATCTAAATCCAAAATTGGATAGCCTACTATTTGTTGTAAACCATGATAAGTAATATCTCCACCCCTATTAATATGAAAGAATTCGATCCCCAATTTCTCTAATTGTTCTTCAGAAACCAATACATGCTCCCTTTTTCCATTTTTACCTAAAGTAAATACTGGAGGATGTTCCACCATCAAAAATCTATGTTCAGTGCTAGTTTGTAATACATCCTCTCCTTTTTCCCTTGCTTTTGACTTGATTTGTGTATTCTTGGCCAACAAGCTTTCTTGATAATCCCAAGTAGGTTGATAGGATTTTACCCCTAAATCTTCGAAATACACTTTTTGTTGCATGAAGCAAAGTTACAAACTAAGCAGCAATATCCTACTTTTGCAAGATGTCAACCGAATCAGAATTATTACAAGAAGAAAATAACGAAGAAGTATACGAAAGATTAACCTTTATGGTAGATAAAGGGCAAGAACCCATGCGTATAGACAAATGGGTTCAAATGCGTATCGAAGGTATGACGCGTAATAAGTTGCAAAATGGAATTGATGCAGGTTTCTTAACTGTGAATGGCAAAGTGGTAAAGAGCAACTATAAAACCAGGCCAGGGGATGAAGTGGTGTATATGAGTTATATCAATCCTGACTATACCGAATTAAAACCGGAAGCCATGGATTTAAACATCATTTATGAAGATGATGCAGTGATGGTGATTAATAAGCCAGCCAATATGGTGGTACATCCTGGCATTGGAAATTATACAGGCACTTTATTAAATGGTGTTGCACATCATTTACTTTCTCAAAACCCAGATTTAAATGAGGAGCTACTTCCTAGATTTGGATTAGTTCATAGAATAGATAAAAATACCACTGGTTTAATTGTATTAGCTAAGACACCAGAAGCGGCAAGTCATTTAGCCAAACAATTTTTCAATCACACAGTAAAAAGAAAATACATGGCCTTGGTTTGGGGAGATGTACGAGAAGACGAAGGCACCATCGAAGCAAATATTGCTCGACATAAAACCAATAGAAAACAATTTGATGCTTACCCAGAAGGAGAAACAGGAAAACACGCTATTACGCATTATAAAGTAGAAGAGCGTTTTAATTACACTACCCTTGTGTCTTGTGTTCTAGAAACGGGAAGAACCCATCAGATACGTGTACACATGAAATATATTGGACACACATTATTCAACGACTGGGAATATGGTGGAGATAGAATTTTAAAAGGAACTATTTATACTAAATACAAACAGTTTGTAGACAATTGTTTTGAAGCCTGTCCAAGATGTGCATTACACGCTGCCACATTAGGCTTTGAACATCCCACAACAGGAGAACATATGAGTTTTGATAGTCCTTTACCTGCAGACATGGAAGCAGTGATTACCAAGTGGAGAAACTATAAATCCGCAGCCCATAAGCTTGAAGAATAGAGTTGGGCAGTATTATAATTAATAAATAAATCGAGCCCACCGTTTATGGGTGGGCTCGGACCAAAAAGAGACACTTAATTAAAATTTAAGTGTCTCTTTTTTTTCTCTTATGATTTTTAGCCCGCATGCCTGCGGGCTATTTTTATTTCTTATCTGCAGCAGCGGCCATTGGTGATAAGCCAAATGATTGACCCCTTCCCATTGATCTTGCTTTAAACAAAGTAAACTTAGAAGGCTCGGCTACATTTGGCCAACTGTTGTTTGACTCGTCTATATCAGCTGTCTCACGCATTGGATCTAATTTAATAGAAACCGCTTTCTTATTCGTCAAGAATACCTTGGTTAATTTGTTTTCATTCTTTCTCCATATTTGAGCTGGATACTTTGTTACTTCTTTTGTTCCATCTTCAAAAGTGAATTCAACAATGATTGGCATAACTAAACCACCTTTGTTCAAGAAACTAATTTCATATAAATGCACATTTGCATATTTAGCTTTCTCTGCATCCGTTAAAACTTCTGGTGCACCAAAACTAATTGCAGGTTGTTTCGTTACTGAATCGTAAGGAACAATGCCTCTATCATATTTCCAATAGAAATCTCTTAAAGTAGTATCAGCATCTGTTAAGAAAACGATAGATTGATCATTTCTGTTTCTGATTTTAGAAATATCTTCAAAATTATTTACAAGTGGCTTGTCTAAGCTTCTTCCTTGCATTGTTCTTGCAGTAGGTGCTACAGCAGTTGGATCATACACGGCATGTTTCACAGTATCAATCGCAATATCTACTGGATCTATACCATAAAACCAACCTCTCCAGAACCAATCTAAATCTTCTGCACTTGCATCTTCCATTGTTCTAAATAAATCTGCAGGCGTTGGATGTTTGAAAGCCCATCTTCTAGCATATTCTTTGAAAGAATAGTCAAATAATTCACGACCCATAATAGTTTCGCGTAAAATATTTAAAGCAGTACCTGGTTTTGCATATGCATTTGGACCAAACTGAATAATATTTTCACTATTGGTCATAATTGGCTCTAATTGATCCTTAGGCAATTTCATGTAATCCGCAATTGTCCATGCTGGCCCACGACGTGTAGGGAATTTATTATCGTATAATTCTTCTGTTAAGTATTCAACGAAAGTATTAATTCCTTCATCCATCCAAGACCACTGACGCTCATCAGAGTTTACAATCATTGGGAAGAAGTTATGACCTACTTCGTGAATGATTACGCCTAACATGCCATTTTTTGTTGCTTCTGTATAGCTGCCATCTTTTTCTGTTCGACCATAATTAAAACAGATCATTGGATATTCCATACCATTAGCTGCTTCGATTGATTGTGCTACTGGATAAGGATAAGGAATAGAGAACTTAGAATAAGACTTAATAGTATGAGCCACTACTTTAGAAGAAAACTTACGGTATAAACCATATGCTTCTTTACCATAAGCACTCATACTCATTACTTTCTTGCCTTCCACATCAGTAGCTAACGCATCCCAGATAAATTTACGGCTACTTCCAAATGCGAAGTCACGCACATTCTCAGCTTTGAATACCCATGTTTTTGTAGTGGTTGCTTTATTTTTTTCAGCTGCTTTAGCTTCGTCTAAAGTAACCACTTCTACAGGCTCTTTGAAAGAAGTTAATGCTTTGTTCCATCTAGCAAGTTGTGCAGCAGATAATACAGCAGGATAGTTCTGACACTCCCCTGTTGCCATAACCACATGATCGCTTGGCACTGTAATTGCAACATTAAAATTTCCAAAAGTCAAGGCAAATTCACCTCTATCAGTGAACTGATGATTTTGCCAACCTTGAAAATCAGAATACACAGCCAATCTTGGATACCACTGTGTCATGGTAAATAAATGATTGCCATCTTCAGGGAAGAACTCGTATCCGCCCCTACCTGCATAAGTCATTCTATTGGTGATCTTATAATTCCAATCAATTTTAAAAACAAATTTTTGACCTGGCTTTAAAGCAGCTGGAACTTCAATTCGCATCATTGTCTTGTTCACAGTGTACTTTAAGTTCTTACCTAAAGCATCCGTTACTTTCAAAATATTATCTCCTAAACCATTATCTGTTTTTTCTTCAGTCATTTTATCAATAGCAGCAGGAGACATGCCTCTTCCTAATGTACTACCTTCAGGATAACCCCCATTTTTAACAGAGCTATGTTGATTTTCATCTAACTGTAACCAGATATAAGTTAACACATCAGGTGAATTATTAAAATAAGTTACTGTTTCTGAACCATGTAACATTAAATTCTTTTCATCTAAAGTTGCTTTGATATCATAGTCCGCTCTTTGTTGCCAATATTTTGGACCAGGAGCACCACTTGCTGTTCGATATTCATTTGGCGTTGGTAAAATGGTACCTAACTGCTCAAACTTGTTACCATGATTAGATGTAGGATTGTTACGAATGTCTTGTGCATTAGATGCTATCAAGATCATAACAGAAAAACCAAGCGTTAAAAGCTTTTTCATTGATGATTATTTTCAATTAAAAAAAAGATATAAGTCTCTCCCATACCATATTTGATGCTAGTAAAAAAACGATTCCAGAAACAACCTGAATAAACCTCTTTCTATCTAGTCTCAAAAGGGATACGAATATAAATGAAATTATTAAAATTACACTAACGATAAGTAGTTGCCCAAGCTCTAATCCTATATTAAAAGAAAACAATGGAACCAGGATAGACTCTTCCTTTCCCAATAAACTTCTTAAATAGTTACTAAAGCCCAAACCATGGATAAAACCAAAAAAGAGGGCAAAAAAGTAAATTATGGGGTATTTTGAGGTAAAATCGAAGCTTTTTACTCGAAAATTGGCAAAAGCAGTAATTAAAATAGTTACTGGAATAAGTAATTCAATTAGATTAACAGGCATATTTACCCACTGCCCTACACTTAATGCCAATGTGATAGAATGACCAATAGTAAAAGCAGTCACTAGAATAAGTAGTTGTTTCCAGTCCGACCAAATATACCTAGCCGTTAATGCCAAAATAAACAATATATGATCTGATCCTTGAAGGTCAATGATATGCCTAAAACCTAGATGCAAATACATTTGAATTTCGTTCATTAAATCTAATTTTGTGGTGTTAAATTAAACAAGACCTTTGTAATCATCAAATAATTTACATGAGCTGGATTTCTTTCAAACCATTAATCACTTGGATGATTGCATTATTTCATCCTTTCTTTATTTCTGTAATAGATATTCAACACAATAATAAAGAAGCTACATTGGAAATTAGTGTGCGCACTTTCACAGATGATTTAGAGAAAATGATCAATAAAGAATATCATGTTCAAATTGATTTAAACGATCCAAAACAAAAAACAAAAGCAGACGCATTGGTGAAACAATATATTCAACAAAAAATTGCTTTAAATGCCAATGGCGTAAAATCGAATATGGATTATGTGGGTTTTGAAATACAATCTGAAAGCACTTGGTCTTATTTCGAAATAAAAAACATTAAACAGCTAAAGCAATTAAATGTGTATTGCGAATTGCTATTTGGAATTGACCCTCAACAAATCAATATTTTCCATGTTACTTCAGGCGGAACCAGAAAGAGTTATGAATTAGCAGCGCCTAAAAACAGCACTCAATTTATTTTTTAAGTTCGATGACTTCGAATGGAATGGTTTCCTGATCTCTTGTAGCTGGATTCAAAAATGGAAGACTCAGCATGGTTACATGAAATCTTCTAGAAGTAAATTTTTGTTGACTATGTGGAAACTGCACTTTTATAATAGAATCATTTTTAAAATCAGTTACCACCCAATTACCTTCTTTTAATTGTAAACTATCTTCTTGTATAGTAAATATATGTTGCCCATAAAAATGAAGCGCATAACTATTAGGTATTTTATGTAGCACGATTTTTTCTTTATCCCAATGTTCATAATTGATTTGCTTTACCAACTGATTACCTAATTGAAAAGGCAATAAATTAGGATAGAACTGAAGATTCATAGTTAAATTAACCCCTACCCACAAAACAATTGCACTATAAAACCATTTTTGACCAAGGGTGTATTTAGTGAATGGTAGTTTTAGTAATAAAAGCATTACAATACATACAAGAACTATTAAAATAGTTGGAGCAACTCCAAAAGGAATAAATAATATGGCTGCGACCACTATAATAAATAATATAAATAAAAACCAATGGAATTTATAAAATGATTTCAGACCAAGTCCAATACTGTTATTATTCCATAATGCTTTTTCCCAATGTGCTGCAGTTAATATTGCTGCTAATGGGAATACTACAAAAATATAATGAGGTAATTGAGCCTGACTTCTAGAAAGAACTAAATAGGTTAAAACAAAACCAAAGAAACTAATTCGCTCAGTGCTTGGACTAAAAATACCTTCTTTAAAAATAGCAACCAGCTTTGCCATTAATGCCCATAAGAAAACAAAAATCCAAGGTAAGAAACTCCAAAACATATTCTCTAACAAGAAAGTGAAATAGCCCATCTCTTTAAAAGCATTCTCTCCTGTATATCTGCCAAAGCTCTGTGTCCAATAATAAAACTCCACCCCTGATTGAATAGGGCGGTGATTAATAATCTTTCCAGGATGTAGATCAAATTGTTGATACAAACCCCATGTCATGGGAAATAACAACAAAGCAATCAATAAAATCCCTAATAAATATATAGGTTTAAAAAAATAAGACCATTCTTTTTTGCAAATCCATTCAGGTACAAAACAAAGAATGGGAACTACTAAAGCAATGGGGCCTTTGGTCATCATACCACCAGCAATAGCAATTACAGCGATAAAAAAATACTTGTTCTGTTTTTCTACTGTCCAATAAGCTATTGCGCAAATAGCTGCCATTACCCAACCCACTAACATAGTATCCGTTCTTACATCATGAGCAATCAAGAAAAAAGCTTGACTTGAAGCCAGTATTAGTGTAGCTAATCTTGCAGTAGTGATATTGTAATACAATTTGGCAAACTGAAATGTCGCAAATAATGCAATACCTAAAAACAATAAAGAAGGAATACGATAAGCCCAATCATACATACCAAACACTTTCATGGATAGGGCTGACAACCAAAATAACATAGGCGGCTTGTCTAAATAATCCGCATTTAAATCAAATAATTGTAAGTACGATTGTTTCACCATCATCTCTCTACTAATAGAAGCATATTGAGCAGCATCAACATCCATCAATGGTATAGCATAAGCACCAATACAATATACTAGTAAAATAGCAGTTAAACTTATGATAAAGCTATTCTTATGCATGTTGAAACTTTTTAAAAATGTTCCCGTTTACTTTTCCTACCAACAGTCCAATCAATGCACCAGATAAAACATCTACTGGATAATGCACACCAACATATACTTGTGCATAAGCAATTATTGTTGCCCATAAAAAGAACAACCAAGTGTACTTTTTAAATAAGGGGTTGAGGCTAATAAATAAAAACATCGCTAACCCGAAATGATTGGCAGCGTGTGAAGAAGTAAAACTAAAGCCCCCTGAACAATGATCTAATAACAATCTAACCTTTCCATTCATCAATGGATCTGCACAGGGTCTTAATCTATGGAATAGTGGCTTAAAAATACTGCTGCTTATCTGATCAGTTAACGTAAGATTAATCACTGCAAAAAGCAACCATTTCCAGGTGGCTTTTCCCCATTTAATGAATAAATACACCAATAAAACTGCGTAAAAGGGATACCAATTACTAGCATTTCTACACCAAGGCAATAATCCATCCAAAAAAGAATTGGTCCATGTGCCATTGATTAAGCTAAATAAAGCCTGATCTTTTGATAAAAGTGAGGACCAAATGCTATTTGTCATAGCATAAAGATACAAGAAGTGCAAAAATTTAAAGTAAATTTGTCTCTCAATTCGAACATAATATGGCATTAATTAAAAGCATTTCTGGATTTAGAGGCACCATTGGTGGAAAGCCTAATGAAAACCTTACTCCATTGGATATGGTGAAATTTGCTTCTGCTTATGGCAGTTGGTTAAACGCTAAATCTGCAGGAAAGAAGAAAGTAGTAGTAGGAAGAGATGGCAGAATGAGTGGAAATATGGTGGAAGCCATGGTGGAACAGAGTTTATTGGCTTTAGGTATAGATGTGATTCATTTGGGATTAAGCACCACTCCTACTGTAGAAATGGCTGTGGTATTTGAAAAAGCAGATGGAGGAATTATTTTAACTGCTAGCCACAATCCAAAAGAATGGAATGCTTTAAAATTATTAAACGAAAAAGGCGAGTTTGTAAGTGCAGAAGAAGGAAAGACTATTTTAACCATCGCAGCTAATGAAGATTTTAATTACGCTTCTATAGATGCATTGGGTTCTTTGATTGCAGATAATAATAGTTTAGAAAAACATATTGAAGCTATTTTAAATTATCCATTGGTAAATAAAAAAGCCATTGAAGCTGCCAATTTTTCTATTGTATTAGACGCCATCAATAGTTCAGGTGCTTTCACTGTTCCAGCATTATTACATGCTTTAGGTGTAAAAAATATAACTGTCTTGAATGAAGCAATGACGGGTAATTTTGCACATAATCCTGAACCATTAAAAGAACACCTTACAGAACTTTGTACAACAGTCACTAAGAATAAAGCAACTTTAGGTATTGCGGTAGATCCAGATGTGGACCGTTTATGCTTTGTAAGTGAGGACGGAGAATTATTTGGAGAAGAATATACTTTAGTAGCTGTAGCTGATTATATCTTACAACATAAAAAAGGTGCTACCGTTAGTAACCTTTCTTCTACAAGAGCCCTTAGAGATATTACCGAAAAAAATGGCTGTTCCTACTTTGCAAGTGCTGTGGGTGAGGTGAATGTAGTGAATAAGATGAAGCAAGAAAATGCAGTGATTGGCGGAGAAGGCAATGGTGGCATCATTGTTCCAGACCTACACTATGGAAGAGATGCCTTAATTGGAATTGCTTTATTCTTAAGCCATTTAGCTATTACTCAAAAAACTGCTTCTGCGTTAAGAGCTAGCTACCCAGCTTACTTTATGAGCAAAAAGAAAATGGACTTAACTGCTTCATTGTCTTTAGACACCATTTTTAGTACCTTAGAAGCAAAGTTCTCTGCCTATCCAATCAACAAAGTAGATGGATTTAAAATAGACTTTGAAGACGAATGGGTACACTTGAGAACAAGCAATACAGAACCTATTATGCGAATTTATACTGAAGCAACATCTCAAAAAGCTGCAGATGAATTAGCAGACAACATTATTTCAATGATACATTCAATACAATAGAAGAATGGAAAGAATATATTTTGACAATGCTGCTACAACCCCATTAGACCCAGTGGTTTTAGACGCCATGATGCCTTATTTAACAGAAAAATTTGGCAACCCCTCTTCTATTTATAGCTATGGAAGAGAAACAAGAATGGCGGTAGAGCAAGCTAGAAAATCGGTCGCTAAAAATTTAGGCGCTAAGCCTTCTGAAATTTTCTTTACTAGTGGTGGTACTGAAAGTAGTAATACTGTTTTGAATGCAGCCATATTAGATTTAGGTTGTCAACATATTATTAGCTCTCCTATAGAACACCATGCTACTTTACATACAGTTGAGCATTTAGCAAAAGTGCATGGCATTAAATTGTCTTGGGTAAAAATTCTTTCCAATGGTCACGTTGATATGGAAGATTTAGCTCTTTTATTAAATAGTAGTAATGAAAAAACTATTGTTTCCCTAATGCATGCCAATAATGAAATAGGCAATATGATAGATATTCATGAAGTAGGTGCATTATGTAAAAAGAACAACGCCTATTTTCATAGCGATACCGTTCAAACTGTAGGACATTTTCCCTTTAATTTAAAAGATACTCCTGTTGATTTCATTACAGGTGCTGGACATAAATTTCATGGACCAAAAGGGGTTGGCATTTTGTATATCAATGAAAATATCAAAATAAATCCTTTGGTGCATGGTGGCGCTCAAGAAAGAAATATGCGCGCAGGTACTGAAAACTTATACGGTATTGTTGGATTTGCTAAGGCTTTAGAATTAGCTACAGAATCTTACGAAAAAGATAGCGCCTATATGCAATCTTTAAAACAATATATGCATGATCAACTAGTACAGAAAATACCTGGTGTAAGCTTTAATGGAGATCCATTTGGGAAAAGCTTATACACACTGTTAAGCACTAATTTTCCTAAAACGGACAAGACAGACATGTTGTTATTTAATTTAGATATACATCATGTATGTGCTAGTGGTGGAAGCGCTTGTTCTAGTGGAGCACAACAAGGATCTCATGTAATTCAAGCATTAAAAAAAGAAGGAGAAATCGCTACGGTGCGTTTCTCCTTCTGTAAAAATAATACCCGTCAAGAAATTGATCAGGTAGTACATATTTTAACTACTTTACTTTAATCTCTGCGTCTAATTTAGCAATCGCCGATTCTAATTGATAACAAGTTAAAATGTCTTGAACAAAAGACATTTGCTTATTACTTAATGCAGAAGGTTTGCCTTGATAAGCAGCATCTGCATTTTGCATAAACTGATCTTCACTCATTGACTCCCCTAAAGATCTATAATAGGATATTTGCTGCTTCAAATCTTTCATTACTGAAGTACTTACTTTCTTAGCCAAAGCTTTGTCATCTGCAGCATAACATGCTTGTAAGAACACATAACTAAAGTAATTGTGTTGATTACCTCTATTAGAAGTCATACCGTAAGGGAAGTTCTTCTCATTGGTTACATCATCAATTTTCTTTAATAATTGTCTTGCACTATCCTTCTTACCTTCTACCGCTAATGCTAATGCGATTTCAGCCATTGAATACCTGATTGAATTTAAATGCCTTCTATTCTCTTCATCAAAATACACATTTGGATTTTGAGCATTTCCAAAGCTAAACTTGTTCATCATATTCTTAAAGGCAGCATCAGTATCAATAGGTGAATTAGCCACTGGTA
>CAWULX010000027.1:0-13323 GCA_963923775.1 uncultured bacterium | reverse complement strand
TTTATTGAAGCAACAGAAAATGAAGCCGCCTTTAATTTAACACCATTAGATATTGCATTAAAGAAAGATACCAGTGCATATAGAGTATTAGATATTAGAGGGGGTATTCAAAATGCATTCAATGGCGGTGCACTTATTGCTTATCATCATAAAACAGTGGGCGGATACAACCCAGCAAAATTGAGTATTTATCAAGATTTAATCGAAAACCAATGGTACAAGTTCCCTAACTGCATGCCAACCTTAAACATGTTAAATACTAAATATGTTATTTCAGGAAATATTGCTACAGATACCATTCCAAATAAAGAAGCATTGGGCAATGCCTGGTTTGTGAAAGGTATACAGTACAAAAAAGATGCGGCTAGTGTAATGAAGGCACTGGATACTTTTAATCCAAAAGACACTGCAATTATAGAAGAGAAAGATAAAATTGCAGATTTAAATAAGCTGGAAGTAGATAGTGCAGCAAGTATTCATTTATTGAAGAACAACAATGATGACATATTGTATACTGCTACTACTTCTAAAAAACAATTAGCCGTTTTTAGTGAGATTTATTACAACTTAGGCTGGAAAGCTTACATAGATAACCAAGAGACTCCTATTGTAAAAGTAAACTACGTATTAAGAGGATTAGTAGTTCCTGCTGGTAAACATGATATCAAATTCGAGTTCAGACCAAACTCTATTGATATTTCTAAAAAAGCTTCTGGCATAGCATCCATACTTTTATGGGGATTAATCATCTTTGTAGGGTATAAAACACTTAAACAAAAAGAAGCATAGATGCCGAAGATTTCTATTATTATTTGTAGTTATAATAGAGCCAATTATATTGGAGCGGCATTAGATGCATTGTATCATCAATCTTCTGGATTAGACCATTTTGAAGCTATAGTGGTGGATAACAATTCTACTGATGGAACTCCAGAAGTATTTTCAACTTGGAGGACTAATCATCCAGAAGGTCAATTTATTTATACCACCGAAACCCATCAGGGAGCAAGTTTTGCAAGAAACAGGGGAGCTGCCATGTCAACAACTGAATGGCTATGTTTTATTGATGATGACGCCATTGCACATAAAGATTTTGTTCAAAACATTATTAATCATATAAATGACCAACCTTTTGCTCAAGGATTTGGTGGAAGAATCATACCAAGATATATTCCCACTGAACCCAAATGGATGAGTTACTATGTTTCTAGTATGGTGGGCAATTTTGATTACTTCCCTGTTGCTTGTGCTTTTAAAAATGGTAAATATCCTTTGGAGTCAAATATGATTGTTTCCAAAAAAGTATTTGATCAAGTGGGTGGATTCAATACACAACTTCCAGGTGTAGTTGGAACCGTAAGAATTGGTGGTGAAGGGAAAGACTTGTTTTATAAAATAATGGATTTAGGACATACTATTTATTATGACCCTACAATCATTGTTGAACATGTAGTAGAAACAAAGAAACTTACTAGTGAATATATGTACCGTGTAGCCAGTGGCATGGGAAGAGGTGAAAGAGCAAGAACCAAAGCAATTAGCCAAAAAGCATTTGTATATAAGATAGTAGAATACTTATTTAAATTAGGCGCAGCCATCTTATTAGGAATCAAATATGCCATTCAGGGACATCCAGCCAAAACAGTGCCAATCATTCAATTTAGGATTGATACCTTAAAGGGATTATTGGGTTTTTAGAAACACTTGTAGAAATAAGGCTTTTTTGCAATCATTCGATAACTATAGCTCCAAAGCGTAAATACATTCTTTGCGAATCCGATTAATTTATGGAATTCAGTGAAAGGATTTTTCCCATGAGCCAAATGCAATAAAAAACTCATTACAAAAGCATACATAATTGCCCAGGTAAAATTAAGCAATTGAATCAGGTACCAAAAAACACCATATTGCTTTCTAATTCTTAGATGATTAGACACCATTAATTGCAATCCTTTTTTATCAGATAAATTGGTATAACTATTATCTTCCGAACCTGTGGCAGACTGAATAGAGCTTCCAATTAAATGCACCATTTCAATATCGCCATATAAGCACATCCTCCCTACTTTGCCCAATCTACTACACCATTCAACTTCTTCAGCATATAAAAAGAAATCTTCGTCCATTAAGCCGGCTTTTTCAATTGCTGTTTTCTTTACCATTAAATATGCTCCACTAATCCAATCTACTTTTTGTTCTTTACTGGCTTTAATAACGGAAGGTTTATTGGTTTTAAAAACAGAAGCTATGACTTTTAAACTTGCTCCCCAATATGGCAAGTCCATTAAATGATTCAAGCCACCTTTCACAAATCTACTTCCAGAAAATTGAGGTGTACCATCTGCATGAATTAACTGAACACCACAAGCAATATAGTTTGATGATGATAAATTTTCCAAACATTTCTCAATTGCTCCAGGCTTGATTAAAGTGTCTGGATTTAATAATAAAACCTGCTCTCCTTTTGCAATGCTGATTCCTGCATTATTCGCCCTTGCAAAACCTGCATTATACCCCATTTGGATATATTGAATAAAGGGAAATCCCTCAGTAAGTATTTGCTGACTATTATCTTTGGAATCATTATCTACAATGATCCATTCAATCTCTTTATTTTCTATCAAAGATTTTCCAGCAGAGTTCAAACAATTTTGAATATCTGCAGTAGATCGGTAATTGACAATAATTATAGAGAGTAACATGCTCCCAAGATACTAAATCTTTTATATTTGTATTCATTACAATGAGTACAAGCAATGTTCATATTAGAAAGGCAAATAATTTTGATATCATCAGAATTCTATTTGCATGGCTAGTCATAGTATCACATTCTTATATTTTATTGGGCAGTAAAGGTTGCGACCCATTATGCGAGTTAACCAATCATTATATTAATCTATCTTATTTTGGAGTAAAAGGCTTTATTACCATTAGTGGATTCTTAATCTTTAAAAGTTTGGAAAGAAGTCCCAATATCTTGGATTATTTATGGAAAAGAATTTTAAGAATTTATCCTGGACTTTTATTGGTATTGTTATTATCAGTTGTAATGGCTTATTTAATCTACCAACCACATCAGCCATTTTTTAAATTTCCTAAAGAGGCCACTAACTACATTTTAAATAACCTTACCTTATACCATAATCAGTGGAGAATTCATGGAGTTTTTGACAACAACTCCAATACGGCCATTAATGGATCTCTATGGACTATGGGATTTGAATTTTTCTTTTATTTGGTTTTATTATTGTTATTCCCTTTTAGAAAATTTAAATGGGTAATTATCTTCTTATTGATCATTACTATTTTGGGATTATTGTATGGTAATTTATTTCATATAGAATCTCTAAAGCATGTTAATTTCAAATTAAGAGTAGACTTTATTGTTGAATTAGGATTCTTTTTTATGATTGGTTCTTTTTGGTCTGTCATTGAATGGAATAGTATTCCTTATAGAGCTCACTTAGCAATACTAGCAATTTTAATAAGCTTAACCATTATTTATTTGAAATTAAATCCTATTTGGCTGGGATTTGCTTGGCCTTATTTGGTATTGTATATTGGACAAGGAAGTTCAAAATTAGCGGGCTGGATTCATGAAAATATAGAAGATCCTTCCTATGGAATATACTTATACGCATTCCCAGTTCAACAGTTAATTATTTATTATTTACATCCCTCTGTGATGGTATTACTTTGGACTAGTACAATTATATCTTTTATTTTAGGGATCGCTTCTTGGAAATTAATTGAAAAGAAAATGCTTAGGTTCAAAAACCTATTTGTTTTTGGTACGCGCTAAATAACAATAGAACATCAATAATTTCGAGACAGGGCCAATCTTTAAAATAGACAATGGAAATTTCATTTGAACATTTAACATCTTTCTAATCACCCATAAAATTTTAGGATTCTCTACTCCCATGGCATTTAAATCTGCAATGGATCTTATTTTATAGTTTCTAAGAAGTCTCCAATAATAATCATAGATCAACAGATCATTGAAAGCTGCACTACCCAATTTATAGGCAAACCAAATGTTTTCTTTTACTATAACATCTTCATTATTTCTACAGAAAACGGTGGTTTGATCTTCATGAAGCCCAATACTTACTAAGTGCTGATCTAAATAATGATATTGATACCCCTTGGTCAATAATTGAACATAATAATCTACATCTACAAGCCAGATATAAGATTCATCATATCTAATTGAAATTTCTTTTCTTAACATAGTATTACTTGGGGGACCAATCACATTGGCTCTTAAAATATGATGGGGCCTTTTGGACATATCTTTCAATAATGACCTGATGGCCTGTAAAGTAATTACTTGTCCGTCTGGCTGAATAGCGGTGTTTTTACAAAAAACAAAACCAACAGATGGATTATCGTAAAATGCTTTCAAAAAAGTAGACAGCGCTTTATCAGATTCCAACCAGTCGTCTTGATGCAGTAGCATATAAAAATCGCCAGTTGCCTTATCTAAAGCATTATTCCAGTTGATTGGACTCTTTAATGCTGGTTGATTGTGATAATATTTGATATCCAACTCAGAAATATAAGGCTGAATTGCTAATTTTAGGTCTGAACTAGGAGAATCGTCCGAAAGAATGATTTCTACATTTTTGTGATCCTGTTTTACAATAGACTGAATAGCCCTAATAACATATTCAGGTTTTTGGTAAACTGGTATACAAATTGAAATTTTAGGTTCAGACATGAAAACTAACCATTAATGATTATTACAAATATACTAAAGGGGATTAGAAAAAGATGGATTCATGGTTCCGAAAAACCAAGATTCAAAAAAGTATCCTGGATTGCCACTCGCCTTTTGAAAAACCAAGATGATACCCAACTAAAAACAAGGCATTTCGACTCTTTCTCACTTCATTATATTCGACCTTATGAAGTACTCAAAACATACCAAGAAATATTTGTAGAAGAGATATATAAATTTGAAACCAATAAAACACATCCAGTTATATTAGATTGCGGAGCAAATATTGGCATAAGCACAATTTACTTTAAAACGATCTACCCAAATGCAATTGTGCATGCATTTGAGCCAGATGCCAATTTGTTCGAAATACTTTCCAAGAACATTCATACTAATGGCTTTAAACAAGTAGAGTTACACCAAGCTGCTATTTGGACCGAGAACACTACCCTTTCATTTGACAACAAAGGATCAGAAGCGAGTCATATTGATACTACTGGACAATCTGCTTATAAAGTAGAAGCCATAAAATTATCAACCATCCTTTCCAATTTGGATGTGGTTGATTTTTTAAAAATGGATATCGAAGGTGCCGAATACGAAGTATTGAAAGATTGCGCCCCTTACTTAAATAAGATTGAAAATTTCTTTTTAGAATATCATGGAAAAGCTTCAGATACATGTAAACTCAACGAGTTACTGAAACTAGTTGAAAATGCTGGTTTTAAAGTGTACATCAAAATGGCTGCAGATAATTTGAAGCATCCATTTGCTCAAAAAGAAACAGGCACTATTTACGATGTTCAATTAAATATTTTCTGCTACAAGTAATTTTACATTATGCAAGATCAAATAAGCGTCATCATCCCTTGTTATAACGACGGGAAATATATTCAAGAAACTATTGATAGATTGAAACAGCAAACTTTGGCTGCTTCTGAAATCATTGTGGTGAACGATGGCTCTACAGACGAGTACACTTTAACAATTTTAAATGCCATTGAAAAAGACCCTTTAGTAAAAGTGTTACATAAAGAAAATGGCAGAATGAGTGCAGCAAGAAATTATGGCGTAAAACATGCCAATGGAAATATAATTGTCACATTAGATGCTGACGATTACTTTGATAAACATTTCTTTCAAAAAGGACTAGACATACTTCATAAAGAGCCCACTACTGGTGTAGTGACAAGTTATATTCAATATTTTGGAAATAAAACAGACAAGTCTAGACCTAGAGGAGGAAATGCATTTAATTTTTTATTTTCCAATCAATGTTCTGCCTGTGCCATGATTAGAAGAGAAGCATGGGATCAAGTGGACGGATACGACGAATCAATGACCCTAGGATACGAGGATTGGGAATTTTATATTAGAATCACCAAAGGCAATTGGCAGGTGCATCTTATTCCAGAGTATTTGTTGTTTTATAGACAGACAGATAAGTCAACTTTAAAAAACCAAACACACCCTAATAGACAAAAGATCATATCCTATATCTTAGAAAAACACAAGGATTGGTATGTTACTTGTTTGTCTGAATTAATTGATCAAAAACAGGTTATCTATACTGAGAGTCGTATTTCTTATCAAACCATCTGGAAGCTATTAAAGAATAGACTAATAGGTAAGTATAAATAATAATATATTTGTACTATGGGCATCATTCAAAAACAAGGTATTAAGTCTTCCTATTATATTTTTATAGGATTTTTGATTGGCGCCATTAATCTATTGGTATTATTTCCTATGTTCTTTAATAAAAACGATCAGGGTTTGGTAAGAGCCATGATTGATATTGGCGCTACCCTATCTGTTTTCTGCACCCTAGGTACTTTGCCAGTGGTGTATAAATTCTTCCCCTTTTACAATCATTACTTAGGAAAAGAAAAAAATGAATTGCCATTTTTAACCTTAATGATCAACTTAATTGGTTTTGGCATTTTATTAATCATAGGTTGGAGCAATAAAGATTTTATCATTCGAAAATTAGGCAAGTCCCCCAGCTTAGCGAATTATTTTTCTTATATCTATCCTTATACATTTTTTTTATTGTTATTTTATTGGCTGGAGGCTTTTGCTTGGGGAGTTCATAAAGGCGTTTTAACCAATTTCTTAAGAGAAACAAGCATTAGAATTTTAACTACTATTTTGATAGTTCTTTTTGGATTTCATATGATTAATTTGGATCAGTTTATTGCATTGTTTAGCTGCGTTTATTTGATGCCAATGTTATATTTATTATATACTTTGATTAAAACCAAAGAATGGTCTTTTAGAACTTTTCAAATAAGTACTGTTACAAGAAGATTAAAAGGCAAAATGATCAGCTTCGCCTTATTTGTTTTTGCAGGACAGTTTTTTAATTTATTAGCAAGAACCAACGATACTTTTATGATTGTTGGTTTAAAAGGCCTAAGTGACGCGAGTATCTTTGCTATTGCAACTTATGTATCAGCTATACTAGAAATTCCACAAAGAAGTTTAACTGCCATCAGTATCCCTATATTGGCTAAATCTTGGAAAGACAAAGATTTTGCCAATATCAAACATATCTACCATAAGAGCGTATCCAATTTATTAGCAGTAGGATTATTGTTATTTGGATTAATCTGGTTGAATATAGGAAACCTGGTAGCTTTTTTAAACTGGATTAGTCATAAACAAGGAGGCGGATATGATGCTTTAATAAACCTTGCTTTTATTATGGGACTGGCCAAATTAATTGACTTGGCAACTGGCGTGAATGCGCAAATTATTGGCACTTCTAATTTCTGGAAATTTGACTTTTTAACCAATGTGCTTTTTGTGATTGTCTCCATTCCATTAAATTATTTTTTGATTAAGCATTATGATTTAATAGGTTTAGCATTTTCAAATTTGATTGCGTATACCTTATACAATAGTGTTCGCTTTGGATTTCTGTATTTTAAATTTGACTTACAACCCTACACTTGGAAACATGGCATTTTCTTGTTATTAAGCATTGGATTAATGTTATTGGTACATCAAATTCCAGCACCCACTAATTTTGTGTTAAACATTTTATTACAGTCCAGCACATATGTGATAGGTTTTTATATTTTGGCTAAATGGATCAATCCTGCCCCAGAGATTTTTAATTATTTCAATGATTTTATAACCAAGAAATTACCTTCTTTTTTCAAGAAAGCTTAGGGATTGCTTAATAGTTTTAAAAACAAATCCAACCCTTTTTTCTTTTCTTCTGTAAATGTATAACTGATATTTTCAGTATAGTACTTCTTTAAATCATAGATCATTTCTTCTTGACCTATTCCTGCAATTACTTCATCTAAGTGATTCAAACCATATGCATTGGCAGCATCAAACTGTTTTTTAAATTCATCCGGAATGGGCTTGTTGGACACCCAGGTAGCAAAAACAAAAGGTAAGCCTGTATATTTTTTCCATGCAGAGGCTAAATCATACATGAAAGCAAATCTATTGTGAGCAGACAATGCACGATCTCCAATGATCACACCAGCAGTAGTCCCCCCAATTTTTTCAATATAGTCCGGATCTGCTTCAATCCACTCCACTTCTTTCTCCCAATACAATTTCATCATCAATCTAGCTAATTGAACAGAAGTGCGACTTTGGTGATCTAAATACACTTTCTCAATTTTATCCATTGGCACATCACTGAAAATGGCAACGGATGCAACTTCCTGCACCGCACCAATGCAAAAATCCGATATAAAGTAAGGTTCTTTAAGTAATGGAATAATGGCCACTGGCACCAGACCAATATCTATAGTATCTTCTATTAAAGATTGGGCAATCTGAGAAGGATAGGCCTTCACCAAATCAATCTGCTCTTTAAGGCCAGATTGCTCAATTCCCAGTAAAAAAGGGCGAGTATTTAAATAACTTACAGCCCCTATGCGCCATCTCTTGCTCAATTGAATTAACTTTGCGCAAAGAAAACCATTTTTTTTGATATGTCACAACTTACCTCTATCTCACCTATCGATGGTCGTTATCATAAACAAACAGCAAGCCTAGGTGCATATTTTTCTGAATATGCATTAATCAAATACCGCGTTTTGGTAGAAGTGCATTATTTCTTGTTTTTAGCAGATAAGAAATTCTTTAAAGTAAGCCCTTCACTGAAAAAAGCCTTATTGGGGGTGGTAGATAATTTTTCTGAAGCAGATGCTTTGAAAATTAAAACCATAGAAGCAACTACGAATCACGATGTAAAAGCGGTAGAGTATTTTTTAAAAGAAGTATTGGACGCGAATAAAGCAAGTGACTTAAAAGAATGGATTCATTTTGGATTAACTTCTCAAGACGTTAATAATACTGCCATCCCTTTAAGTTGGAAGGAAGCAATGGAACATCAAATACTTCCTGCTTATATTAACTTGCAAAATAAATTATACCAATTAGCTAAGCAATGGAAGAAAGTTTCTTTGTTAGCTAGAACACATGGACAAGCTGCTTCTCCAACCAGCTTGGGTAAGGAGATCATGGTATTTGTAGAAAGACTACATCATCAAATTGAAATGTTTGTATCTATCCCTTATGCAGCTAAATTTGGTGGGGCAACTGGCAACTTTAATGCACATCATATTGCCTATCCAAAAAAAGACTGGGTGGCTTTAGGAAATGAATTTGTAGAAGATGTATTGGGATTGCAAAGAATGCAATTCACTACCCAAATTGAACACTACGATCATTTTGCAGCACATTGTGATAATCTAAAAAGAATCAATAATATCTTAATTGATTTCTCTAGAGATATTTGGACATACATTAGCATGGACTACTTCAAACAACAAACCAAGAAAGGTGAAGTAGGATCTAGTGCAATGCCTCATAAAGTAAACCCCATTGATTTTGAAAATGCAGAAGGAAATTTAGGCATGGCCAATGCTATATTAGAACATTTGGCGGCAAAGCTTCCCATTTCTAGATTACAAAGAGACTTAACAGACTCTACAGTACTTAGAAATATTGGGGTGCCTGTGGGTCATATTGCTATTGCCATCAATTCTTTGGAGAAAGGTTTGGGTAAATTAATTTTAAATGAAATAAAAATTAACGAAGACCTTGAAAACAATTGGGCAGTCGTTGCAGAAGCTATTCAAACCATCCTTCGTCGTGAGAAATACCCCAATCCATACGAGGCATTAAAAGACTTAACAAGAGGCAATAGTAAGATTGATAAAAAATCTATGCATAAATTCATCGATGGATTAAAAGTATCAGCAAGTTTAAAAAAGGAATTGAAGAAAATTACTCCTCAAAATTATACAGGCATCACAGCAGATTATTAATCTTCTGATGTATTATTTGAAACCTCCTCTGAACCAGATTTAGAGGAGGTTTTCTTTTTATAGGACTCTTTCTTTGCAAGTAAACTATGTATTGGAGTCATGCCTTGTTTTTCAATCGCCATAGTTAACACTTCAGCAGTTGCTTGAGCATCTCCCCAAGCCCTATGTCTTCCTTCAATACGAATACCTAAATCTCTTGTAAGAGAACCCAAACCATATTTTGCTAAACCAGGAAAAACTTTTCTACTCAATTTAATGGTGCAAAGTTTTGGAGCACTCCATTTAAATCCTGCCCTATCCATATGAAAGTGCACAAAAGAATAATCAAAACTTACATTATGCGCTACAAAAACTCTTCCATTTAATAAATTGTAAATCTGAGGAGCCACTTCTTCAAATAATGGGGCAGAAGCAACCATATCATCACTGATGCCTGTCATGCCAACAATAAATGGTGGTATTTTCTGCATAGGATTCACCAAAGTGCTGTATTTGCCAGTCACTTCAACCCCATTATGTATCACAATAGCAATCTCTGTAATACCATGGGTACTTGGCATCCCGCCTGTGGTTTCTATGTCTACAATGGCAAACTCCATAAAGGTCCAAGTTCGTATTTTTTAGTCAAAAATAGCTTGTAGGTTTTCCTTATTTTTGCAACTAATTATTGGTAAAGCATTTAAGCATGGAATTAAGCAAAAATTTTAACCCGGCAGAAGTAGATAGAAAATGGTATCAACATTGGGTAGACCGTGGATATTTTCACAGTGAACCAAATGACAAACCTGCTTATACTGTGGTCATCCCTCCTCCCAATGTAACGGGTGTTTTGCATATGGGTCATTGCTTAAATAATACCATTCAAGATATTTTGGTACGCCGTGCAAGAATGCAAGGAATGAACCCTTGTTGGGTACCAGGCACCGACCACGCTTCTATCGCTACTGAAGCAAAAGTAGTAGCCATGCTAAGAGAAAGAGGTATTGCAAAATCTTCATTAAGTAGAGAGGAGTTTTTAGGATATGCTTGGGAATGGAAAGAGAAATATGGGGGCATCATCTTGCAACAATTAAAAAAGATGGGCTGTAGTTTGGATTGGGATAGAACAAGTTTCACCATGGACCCAGCTTACTATGAATCTGTAATTAAAGTATTTGTTGACTTATACGAAAAAGGAAAAATTTATCGTGGCAAAAGAATGATCAATTGGGATGTTAGAGCTAAAACAGCTTTAAGTGATGAAGAAGTAATTCACAAAGAAGTAAATGGTAAAATGTATCATATCAGATACAAGCTTGATGTACCAGGAGAAGAATACATCACCATTGCTACAGTAAGACCTGAAACTATTTTTGGAGACACTGCTATATGTGTTCATCCAAAAGATGATCGATACAAACATTTGGTGGGAAAATTTGCTTTTGTGCCGTTGATCAATCGTCGCATACCTATTATTGCAGATGATTATATTGATATTGAATTTGGAACAGGCGCTTTAAAAGTGACACCAGCACATGATATCAATGACTTTAATCTTGGACAGAAACATGGATTAGAAGTGATTGAGACATTGAATGAAGATGGCACGATGAACGAAGCTGCTCCAATGTATATTGGAAAAGATCGTTTAGAAGTAAGAAAAATTATTGCCTCAGATTTAGAAGCGAGTGGCAATTTGGTAAAGCTGGAAGACTATGTAAATCAAGTTGGTTTTAGTGAAAGAACAGATGCGGTTGTGGAACCAAGATTGAGTTTGCAATGGTGGGTGGATATGAAGAAATTAGCAGCTCCTGCATTAGAAGCTGTAATGAGTGATGAGATACAATTTCATCCAGCTAAATTTAAGAATGTATACCGTCATTGGATGGAAGGTATTAAAGATTGGTGTATTAGTAGACAATTATGGTGGGGCCACAGAATACCAGCCTGGTATGATGAAGAAGGCAATGTATATGTCGCAAAAAACGAAGAAGAAGTTAGAACTAAATTTCCTGCAGCAAAAGGTAAAACCTTAACACAGGATGCAGACTGTTTAGATACTTGGTTTAGTAGTTGGTTATGGCCAATTGAAGTATTCAAAGGCATGTCTAGTCCAAATAATGCAGAAATCAATTACTACTACCCTACCAGCACATTGGTAACTGCACCAGAAATTATTTTTTTCTGGGTAGCTAGAATGATTATGGCGGGTGAAGAATACATGGGCAAGATCCCTTTCAAAGATGTATACTTCACTGGTATAGTTAGAGATAAACAAGGAAGAAAAATGAGTAAAAGTTTGGGGAATTCTCCAGACTTATTAGGACTTATAGATCAATACGGCGCAGATGCGGTAAGATTTGGTATTATGATTGCTTCTCCTGCAGGAAACGATTTATTATTTGATGAGTCTACTTTAGAGCAAGGTAGAAATTTTAATAGTAAATTATGGAATGCTGCCAAGTTGTTAAAAATGTGGGAGCCTCGTATTAGCAATGAAGAGAAAGTACCAGAAGATGCTGCTTTTGCTATGGATTGGTTCCAAGCAAAACTAAGTGCTACTCAATTGGAAGTAAATGGCATGTTAAAAGAGTTTAGATTAAGTGAGGCTTTAAAAACGATATATGGTTTAATCTGGGATGATTATTGCAGCTGGTATTTAGAATGGATCAAGCCAGGCTTTGAGCAAAACATTCATGCAGATGTTTACAATAGAAGTATTGATTTTTATGATACCCTTTTGCAACTGCTACATCCATTCATGCCATTTATTACAGAAGAGTTGCACCATGCACTAAAAACACAAACAGAAGATTTATGCGTTAAAGAGTATGAGCCAATTCAAAAAGTGAATGAGTCTGTTTTACATGCAGGAGCATTACTAAAAAATGTAATTTCTTCTTTAAGAGATGCGAGAAATAAAAATCAAATCAAACCTAAGGAAGCAATTGATTTACATATTCAATCAGCGCAAAACGATACATACAAGTCTATTCAAAATATCTTAGCAAAACAAATCAATGCAAAATCAATTTCTTTTACTGATATTGCCATTGCTTCAAGCATTGTAGTAGCCTACGAAAAAGATAAATTTTACTTAGTTGCAGAACAAGCTATCAACACTGAAAGCTTAAAAGAGAATTTATTGAAAGATTTAGCACACCAAGAAGGCTTCTTAGCATCCGTAGAGAAAAAATTAAGTAACGAGAAATTTGTTCAAAACGCTAAACCAGAAGTTTTAGCGGTGGAGCAAAAGAAAAAAGCAGACGCATTGGCAAGAATTCAAACCATTAAAGAAAGTTTAGCACAATTATAATG
>CAWULX010000026.1:0-13479 GCA_963923775.1 uncultured bacterium | reverse complement strand
CCCACTGTGATGGCTGTTCTTGGAACCTTATTTAAATCATGCCACTCATATAGATTAGCCATTCTGGTTAAATGGTCTAAATGAATCACTCTTGTTTTGGAATAAAAACTAGAGCCAGGTTCGTTGAATCCAATATGTCCATTTTTTCCAATACCTAAAATTTGTAAATCAATGCCACCTAATTTTTCAATGGTTTGTTCGTAAGCAACACATTTTTCTTTTAACTCTTCTTTTGTCCATTCAGAATTAGGTAAATGAATATTTTTTGGATCTATATCTATATGATCAAATAAATGACGATGCATAAAACTCCAATAGCTTTGGTAAGCATTTCTTGGAATAGGATAGTACTCGTCTAAATTGATAGTGATTACATTTTTAAAACTTAATCCATCTTCTTTATGCATACGCACTAATTCTTTATACAAAAGAATAGGAGTCGCTCCAGTAGCCATTCCCAAAACGCAGGGTAAATTTTGTGCTTGTTTTTCTTTTATTAAAGCAGCAATTTGAGCCGCTAATGCGTTTGAACCCTCTGTTGGGTTTTTGTAAATTTTTACCGGGATTTTTTCAAATGATTCTAACATAGCAATGTTGTAATTATTACACAATAAATATACAAAAAAAACGCTCCCGATTTTAGGAGCGTTTTGGTATTTAATCTACTTTATTAATTTTGATCATATTGGTTGGTAAGTGTAGCTTAATTGGTGTACTACCAGTATTTACTACAATATCACCTTCTTTTACATAACCACCTTTCTTTAAGATTTGAATTTGATCAGTGATGATTGCATCCAAGCTCTCTTCCTTATCATAGTAAAATGCTTTTACACCCCAGCTTAATGATAATTGATTCACCAAACTTGCTTCTTTTGTGAAAACAAATAAAGGTGATTTTGGACGGAAGCTACTCAACATAAATGCAGTATATCCTGATTGAGTCATGCCTACTAATGCTTGAGATCCGCTATCATCAGATAATCTACATGCGTTATAACATAATGCATCACTTAAGAAAGATGGAGAATGTGGTTGAGGTTTCAAATCTTCTGAACGGTTATACTTATATCCATTTTGCTCTACTTCAGAAATAATTTTACGCATGGTCTCAATAACCAATACAGGGAATTGACCAGTTGCAGTTTCACCACTCAACATTACCGCATCAGCACCTTCTATTACCGCATTGGCAACATCCGTAATTTCAGAGCGGTTTGGTTTAACACGATCAATCATTGATTCCATCATTTGAGTTGCCACAATTACTGGCTTCGCTCTATGTAAACATTTTCTGATCAATTCTTTTTGAATCAAAGGAATCTTCTCTACTGGTAATTCAACACCCAAATCACCACGAGCTACCATGATGGCATCACTCGCAATAATGATATCACGAATATTGGTCAATGCTTCTGGCATTTCAATTTTTGCAACAATCTTTGATTTGCTATTATTTTTGTTTAAGATTTCTCTTAACATTTCAATATCAGCCACTCTCTTCACAAAACTTAATGCAACCCAGTCTAATTTTTCTTTGATAATGAATGCAGCATCTTCTAAATCTTTCTCTGTTAATGCTGGTAAAGAAATTTTAGTATCAGGCAAGTTCAAGCCTTTTTTAGAAGAAATAATACCACCTAAGGTTACTGTTACTTTTACATCTCCATTGGCTTCTACACTTTTTACTTTCACTTCAATTTTTCCATCATCAATCATAATTGTATTGCCTACAACCACATCACCGGCAAGGTTAGGGTAGGATACATATATTTTTTCCATGGTACCAATACACTTGTCATTAGATAATGTCAAGATATCGCCCACTTTTACATCTAATCTATTGTTCTCAATTTCACCTACTCTTAATTTAGGACCTTGTAGATCGCCCAGAATTGCTACTGTGCAGCCTAATTCTTTATTGATGCCTCTAATATTGTCGATAATTTTTTTCTTGTCTTCATGACTACCATGAGAAAAGTTTAAACGAAATACATTTACACCTGCAATCACTAAAGCTTTTAATTGATCGTATGTTTCACATGCAGGACCAACTGTAGCAACTATCTTTGTTTTGTGGTGTATCGGTTTATATGGTATTTGACTCATTTTTATTTTTATTGGGGATTTTAACTAGCTAATATTTTTACAATTTTCATCCACTCGTCAGAGATTTTTTGTTTCGCTTTAACAGCATTATCTAATGGAGTATATTTTAATTTATTGTCTTCAATGCCTACCATCACATTATGTGTGCCATTTAATAAACATTCTACTGCATGATAACCCATTCTGCTGGCAATTAATCTATCCAAACAGCTTGGAGATCCACCTCTTTGAATATGTCCTAAAATACAAACTCTAATATCTGCATTAGGCAATCTTTGTTTTAAGAAATCACCCACTTGAGTACCGCCTCCAAATTCATCACCTTCAGCTACCACCACAAGGTTCACTAATTTCTTTCTTTTTTCTTTCTCCGTTAAAGAAGCTACCAAGGCTTCCATATCTGTTTTTGATTCAGGAATTAAAATATTTTCAGCACCTGTTGCGATTCCGCTATGTAAGGCAATATATCCTGCATCTCTCCCCATCACTTCTACTACAAACAATCTATCGTGCGCATCTGCAGTATCTCTAATTTTATCAATGGCTTCAACAGCGGTGTTAACTGCAGTATCAAAACCAATAGTGAAATCACTCCCTGCAATATCTTTATCAATTGTTCCAGGTAAGCCAATACATGGAATATCAAATTCGTTACTGAATTTTTGAGCTCCTTTAAAACTTCCGTCTCCACCTATGACAACAATCCCGTCAATACCTCTTTTTTTAAGATTCTTATAAGCTATTTCACGACCTTCTGTTGTAAAGAACTCTTTTGATCTTGCTGTTTTTAAAATAGTACCACCTCTTTGAATAATGTTTCCAACAGATTTAGAATCCATTTGGAAGATATCATCTTCAATCATCCCATTATAGCCTCTTGTAACCCCAAAAACCTCCAAACCATGATAAACCCCTGTTCTAACTACAGCTCTGATAGCGGCATTCATACCGGGGGCGTCTCCACCAGAAGTTAAAACGGCAATTTTGTTGACTTTTTTAGTAGACATAATTTTTGAGTTATTCTTTAAAGCATTGATTTACAATAAGCCATCAACGCACTAACGATTAAACGGAGCCCCAAATTTAAACATTTGAAAGCAATTAACCTCCGAATAACTAAAATGTGGGTATTTTTCTGCTATTTTACAAGCAAATGTTAGTTTTGGGTATATCTATTTGGATTCCAAGGCTACCAAATCATTAAACGCCAATTCGTATTCTTTTTCCATAGATCTAATGAGTGCATTCTTGTCGTGGTATGCTTTTTCGATTTGCTTTAATTTATTGGGATCAGTATAAATGGCTGGATCGGCCATTTCTGTTTCTATAACCGCTTTTTCTTTATTTAAAGTCTCTATGTTATGCTCTAATTGAGCAATGGCTTTTTGTAGTTTCTGAATTTGCTTCTGAAAGTCTTTATCTATTGGACCAGTTGGTTTAGCTTCTAAAGGTGCAGCTTGTTTAACTGGTTCTGGTTTTTGCTTGGCCATTCTTTCTTTCCATTCCACCCACTCATTATAATCACCTTTGAATTCTATAATTTTTTCATCTTCAATCTCCCAAATCTTATTAGCTGTTTTAGAAATGAAATATCTATCGTGACTCACTAATATAATAGAGCCATCATATTTAGTTAATGCTTCTGCTAATAATTCAACAGTTGCCATATCTAAGTGGTTGGTAGGTTCGTCCAGCATTAAAAAATTTGCTTTACTAATAATTGTTTTAGTTAAAGCAACCCTTGCTTTTTCACCACCACTCAAAATTTTAATGCGCTTATCTACGTCGTCACCACCAAACAAGAAACATCCTAATAAGGCTCTTAATTCCAAATCTGTTTTTTTAGTACCACATTCTTGAACTTCTTGTAAAATGGTATTATTTAGATTTAATGATTCTAATTGATGCTGCGCATAAAAACTTTCATCTACATTATGACCCCAAACTCTTTCTCCTTCAAAACTTTCCATACCTGCTACAATCCTTAATAGGGTTGACTTTCCTTTACCGTTGGCACCAATTAAAGCAATTTTATCACCTCTTTCAATTTCTGCAAAGGCATTTTCAAGAATAGTTTGTGAAGGGTATCGTTTAGTAATGCCTTTTAAATCCACTAATACTTTCCCTGGCGTTTTATCAACTGCAAAATTTATTTTAATATTAGGTCTTTCTAATTGTACATCTTCAATTACTTCTAATTTATCTAAACGCTTTTGAATAGATTGTGCTTGTGCTGCTTTGGAAGCTTTTGCTTTAAACCTTTCTATAAATCTTTCCTGTTGTCTAATGTAATCTTGTTGATTTTCAAAAGCTCTTTGTTGAATTTCTATTCTTTGCACTTTTTCTACTTCATAATATTCATAATCACCTGTATAGAAATTTAATTGTTGTTGGTATACTTCAACAATTTTATTCACCATTTTATTTAAGAAGAATTTGTCATGGCTCACAATCACCACACTACCTTTATAATGTATAAGGTATTTTTCTAACCATTCAATACTAGGTAAGTCCAAGTGGTTGGTAGGCTCATCCAGTAACAAAACATCGGGTGCTTGTAAAATCATTTTTGCTAACAATACACGCATTCTCCATCCACCACTAAATTCTTTATATGGTCTAGTTAAATCTGTTGTGGTAAATCCAAGTCCATGCAATACTTCCTCGGCTTTATGATTAATGTTATAACCATCTAAAACATCAATCTCATGTAAAGCATCTGTATACTTTATTAATAAATCGTTGTCTTCAGGATTAGCTTCTAATTCAATACCTAATTTTTCAACTTCTTTTTCTAATTCCTTAACTCTTTCAAACGCTCCCAATGCCACTTCTGTAATGGTTTCGCTAGTATCAAAACTCAATAAATCTTGGTGTAAATAACCAATGGTGGTGTCTTTCCCTTTTTCTACAGTGCCTTTAGAGGGAGTGTATTGTCCTACTAATAATTTCAAAATAGTAGACTTCCCGGTTCCATTATATCCAATTAGTCCAATGCGTTCGCCTGGTTGAATATGCCATGTAGCATCTGTGATGATGGCTCTTGCACCAAATTCGAAAGTTACATTTTGAAGGCCTATTAGCATAGCTTAATTTTCAGACCGCAAAGTTAGCATCTTGGACTGTCTAAATATGCATAAATTTGAAAAAAATATCCTCAGTGAAGTATTTAATCTTAATAGTGCCTTTTTTCATACTGTCTTGTTCTGAGTCCTCAAGCGATAATCAAGAAGAAGTTTACTGGGCTTTTCATGCTCAAAACTATCAACCCAATTGGGATCAGCAAGCATTTGGATTATTGAATGAGTTTCAAAACTTTCAGAATAATTTTACAATAGCAGACAGCATTAGCTTAAAGTTATCGGTGCAAAATCTAATTGCTTTAACCGATACGATTATTATACATACCACTGCGACAGATTCTTTAACTCAGCATATTTGGTTAACAGGTTTGCAAAGTTTTAGAAATGAAATTGAAGCTTTGTCTTTAGAACAAGACCCCAATTTAGTGAAGAATCAATTTAAAATGTGTACGGTTTCTTTGGTGCATTTTTTGGGAGACATTGGGTATAAAAAAACCAACTTGTACATATACCAAAAATTAGATGGTGAAAATGATTGGTTTTGGATAGGAGATAGCAAGACTAGTAAAAATCCATTTGATAAAACAGATCGTGTGGATTATAGCGCTAGTTTTAGTTTACAGGAGCCTTAATTTTATTCGTCTTTTGGTGGAGGCACATAGCTAATAATTATTTTAGCATTGGTTTTATTTGTGGAAGTAATAAATAATTCTTGTCTACTAATGCCATCTTTTAATACTAACAATGCTGTATTTGGAGGTACGGTACCCATATTGTGTGCCACGATGATAATTTCATGCTCATTCATTACTTCTGATAAGCTAAATTCAAGATGAATTGCCTTATAGCTTAACCTCTTTTTGCTAACTAATAATTTCTTATTGTCATATACAATAATGGTATCATTATCAATGGTTCCGTTATCATATAAATCGATACTAAATTGCTTACTTGTAGTGGTTATTTTCTTAGCCAATTTATTTTCTCTTCCTACTAAAACCCATGGAATAGTTTGAAACCCATTTCCTTGTTTGATTCTAATTTCTGTCTCTAAATCTTCTGGTTCATTTAATAAAATGTCTTCCATCACTGGTTCTTCCTTCACGCTATTTACTTGTGCGTTTTTTATAGCAGAATTCAAATTTTCTGGAACAATTTTGGGAAGTGTATTTTTAACATTGACCGCTTGAGTCTCTTTATTATCAACTTTAACAAGTTTTGGAACTTCAGCTGAAGATTTTTTTTCTAATTGAGAAGTGTTTATAGTAGATTTACTTAAAGCTATGTTTTGTTTTACTACACTCTCATTTTGTTTTTCAGCAATACTTTTTTTTGCAGTCTTTTCTAATGCAATCAATTTTTGGATAGGTATTTCTTTTTCTAAATATAGTTTTCCGCCTCCACAATCTTTGCCTGTTTTTTTATTGTAGGAAGTATAAGTGCCTTCAATAATTTCATGACCTCTTAAATTTTTGTAAACCATAAAATTATTCATCAAACAGGGTGCATAGTTTTCTTGAATATTTAGATCTAGGAATCCTTGTTCTTCAATATGAACTAATAAAGTGGTTTTGTCTAATTGGCCTCTTGCATAAGCATGTGCAGAAAATTCATTACTTAATTTGGTAAAAGTACTAATAGTTAGATGGTCATTAGGGCCACGCGTGATATCCATTTCATAGCTATAAATCTTACTGAATTGACTATTGTTGGGGCTAAAATAACCTTTCCATTTACCCTCTAAACCTTGGGCATAAAGGGAATTTAAACCCAAACAGTAAGCTATACAGAGTAATAAAACACGCATAGAGCAAATCTAAGGAATTTTGCTACCTTTGCGGTCTTATATATTGTAATAAAAATGGTTCAAATTCAATTTCCAGACGGCGCAGTGAGATCTTATGAAAAAGGTATTACTGCTTTAGGTATTGCGAAATCCATTAGCGAAGGATTAGCAAAAAAAGTATTAGCCGCTTCTATTAATGGAGAAGTGTGGGATGCCACGCGTGCAATTAATCAAGATGCATCTTTAAAATTATTAACCTGGGATGATGCGGATGGAAAATCTACCTTCTGGCATTCTTCCGCGCATTTATTAGCAGAAGCAGTTGAAATGCAATTTCCTGGAGCAAAATTCTGGGTAGGACCTGCAGTAGAAAAAGGATTTTATTACGATATAGATTTAGGAGACAATCATATCAAAGAGGAAGATGTAATTGCTTTAGAAAAGAAAATGAATGAATTAGCAAAACAAGCTAATGCATATATAAGAAAAGAATTAAGCAAAGCAGAAGCGGTTGCTTATTTTACGGAGAAGGGGGATGAGTATAAATTAGATTTATTGTCTGGATTGGAAGACGGCACTATTACATTTTACACACAAGGTCAGTTTACTGATTTATGTCGTGGACCTCATATTCCAAACACAGGTGCAATTAAAGCTATTAAGATTACCAATATAGCTGGTGCATTTTGGAAAGGAGATGAGAAAAATAAAATGTTGACTCGTGTTTACGGAATTACTTTCCCTAATCAAAAAGAATTAGACGAGTACTTGTTATTATTGGAAGAAGCTAAGAAAAGAGATCATAGAAAATTAGGAAAAGAATTAGGTATTTATACCATGGATGATGATGTGGGCCCAGGTTTACCATTATGGATGCCTAACGGTACTATTATTATTGAAGAATTAGAAAGATTAGCAAAAGAAACGGAAGAAGCTGCTGGATATAAGCGAGTGGTAACGCCACATATAGCAAAGGAGAGTATGTATTTGACCAGTGGTCACTTGCCTTATTACCAAGATAGTATGTTCCCTCCAATGGAATTGGATGGCACTAAATATTACTTGAAAGCAATGAACTGTCCGCATCACCATAAAATTTTTGATGCAGAACCAAAGAGCTACAAAGACATGCCATTAAGATTAGCTGAATACGGTACTTGTTATCGTTACGAGCAATCTGGCGAATTATTTGGGTTAATGCGTGTAAGATGTTTGCACATGAATGATGCGCATATTTATTGTACTAAAGAACAATTTGCGCAAGAGTTTAAAGCGGTGAATGAAATGTATTTGAAGTATTTCAAAATTTTTGGAATCGATAAATATGTTATGCGTTTAAGTTTACATGAGCCTAGTAAATTAGGACAGAAATATATTAACGAACCTGAATTATGGAAAGAGACAGAAGCAATGGTTCGTGAAGTATTAATTGAAACTGGTACACCATATGTTGAAGTACCAGATGAAGGTGCTTTCTATGGCCCTAAGATTGATGTTCAAATTTGGAGTGTGATAGGTAGAGAGTTTACTTTAGCAACCAATCAAGTAGATTTTGCACAAGGGAAACGCTTCAACTTAAATTTCACTAACAAAGACAACGAGCCTGAAACTCCGTTAATTATACATCGTGCACCATTAGGTACACACGAGCGTTTTATTGGATTTTTGTTAGAGCATTATGCTGGTAAATTCCCTGTTTGGTTAGCGCCATTACAAGTAAAGATTTTGCCTATTAGCGAAAAGTTCATGCCTTATGCTGAAGAGGTTTTAGCACAATTCAAGAAGGCTGGAGTGCGTGTAGAGATTGACGATAGAAGCGAAAAAATTGGTAAAAAGATCCGTGATACCGAAATCATGAAAGTGCCTTATATGTTGGTGATTGGAGAGAAAGAGGTGGCTGAAAGTAAACTTTCTGTTCGTCGTCAAGGAAAAGGTGACCTAGGTATGTTGGACAAAAATGAATTCTTGGCTAAAGTGGTGGAAGAAATTGAAGAGAGAATGGCTCCGGAAGCTTAACAATGACTATCTTTACAAAACAATAAAACAACGTTTACATATTTAATGGCATTACCTAACAAAGGACCCAGATTTAACCCAAGGTTTCAAAGACAACAAGAACCAGAGCATCGCATCAATGATCGTATTCGTGTACCACAAATTAGATTAGTTGGAGACAACATCGAAGTCGGCGTGTATAATACACAAGATGCTTTGAAAATAGCTGCAGATCAAGGTTTAGACTTAGTAGAAATTTCTCCTACAGCAGATCCACCAGTTTGTAAAGTAATAGATTACAAAAAATTTCTTTACGAGAAAAAGCGTAAGGAAAAAGAAATGAAAGCGAATTCAAAGCAATCTGAAATCAAAGAAATTCGTTTCACTCCTGGTACAGATGATCATGATTTTGATTTTAAAGCTAAACATGCTGAGAAGTTTTTACAAGACGGAAATAAAGTAAAAGCATACGTACAATTCAAGGGTCGTGCCATTATGTTCCAAGACAGAGGTCAATTACTTTTATTAAAATTCGCAGAAAGGTTAGCAGAAGTAGGTGCTTTAGAAAGCATGCCTAAATTAGAAGGAAAGAGAATGTTTGCCATTTTCCAACCTAAAACAGGTAACAAGAAAAAAGCTAACTCAGCTAATTAATTGATAATCAATATATTTTCAAAAGAGTCTCCCAACGGGGACTCTTTTATCATTAAGGAGTCTTTCTTTAAGGACTCCTTATTTTTTTTGGCTAATCAGTGATTCCACTGTACCTTTGCCATCCATTTCCCACAAGGCCCAATAAGTGTATTACCCGAGTAATACCGCCAGCAGGGAGTAATCGATAAGATTATAATAATGCCAAAAGTAAAAACTAACTCAAGCGCAAAGAAGCGTTTTAAAGTTACTGGAACAGGTGAAATTACCTACCAAAAAGCGTTCAAAAGACACATCCTTACAAAGAAATCAACAAAGCGTAAAAGAGCCATGAGACAAAAAGGTCTTGTAGGTGATACGAATAAAGACTTCGTATTACGTTTATTAAGATTAAAAGGATAATTCCTCCGAATTTTAAATCAAACACATTTAAATTAACCGAGTCGAAGTCTTGAGACCGAAGATTCAATAAAATATTAATTATGCCACGTTCAAAAAATGCCGTTGCATCTAGAGCAAGAAGAAAGAAAATATTAGACCAAGCAAAAGGGTTCTATGGTAAACGTAAAAACGTTTATACCGTTGCCAAAAACGTATTAGAGAAAGGTTTAACTTACTCTTATGTTGGTCGTAAATTGAAAAAGCGTGAATACCGCAGTTTATGGATTGCGCGTATTAATGCTGCTGTAAGAGAAGAAGGTTTAACTTATAGCCAATTCATTAACTTATTAGCAAAGAAAGGATCTGATTTAAACCGTAAAGTATTGGCAGATTTAGCAATGAATGAGCCAGCTACTTTCAAGGCGTTAATCCAATCGGTTAAGTAATTTCATCGCTACATTTTATTTAATGAGCCTTCTAAAAAGAGGCTCATTTTTTTTGGCCCTAATATCCGTTCAAAGGACTATTTTTGTGTACTAAAAATGAACAGCTAACAACCCAGCTTAATTAATGAACAATACCTACACCTCTCTGGTAAAACAGACTTTCCATTTTCCTCAAGAAGGATTTGATGTAAATGATAATGGTTATTTGGAATTTAATGGACTTGATTTAAAAGATATCATTGAAAAACATGGTACACCTTTGAAGTTAACTTACTTGCCTAAAATTGGCATGCAAATTAATAAGGCAAAAAAAATGTTTGCAGATGCTTTTAAAAAGCATAAGTATGAAGGACAGTATTTTTATTGTTATTGTACCAAAAGCTCGCATTTTTCTTTTGTGGTGGAAGAAGCACTTTCTCATAATGTACATTTGGAAACTTCTTATGCATATGATATCGAAATCATCAATCAGTTGTATAAAAGAAGGAAAATAAATAAAGATATTTTCATTATCTGTAACGGATTTAAGCAAAAGACTTATACAAGTAGAATTACTAAATTAATTAATAGTGGTTTTAAAAATGTAATTCCTATTTTGGATAATGTGGAAGAGTTGCAATTCTATAAAAGAAATGCAAAACAACCTTTTAAATTAGGTATTAGAGTGGCTGCTGAAGAAGAGCCTAGTTTCCCTTTTTATACTTCTAGATTAGGTATTAGAGCAAAAGACATCTTAGAGTTTTATGTTGATGAAATTGAGGGCTATGAAGATAAGTTTCAATTAAAGATGCTTCATATCTTTTTGAATAAAGGTATTAAAGATGATATCTATTATTGGTCTGAATTAAACAAGATCATTAATTTATATTGTCAATTAAAGAAAATCTGTCCTGAATTAGATTCTATTAATATTGGTGGCGGTTTTCCTATTAAGCATTCTTTAGGCTTTGAATATGATTATAATTTCATGATTAATGAGATTGTATCAAATATTAAGAAAGCTTGTAAGAAAGCAAAAGTACCAATGCCTAATATCTACACAGAATTTGGAAGCTATACAGTGGGCGAGAGCATGGCGCATATCTATAAAGTATTAGCAGAGAAAAAACAAAACGATAGAGAGTGTTGGTATATGATTGATTCTTCTTTCATTACTACACTTCCAGATACTTGGGGTATTGGAGAAAAATTCTTGATGCTCCCTGTAAATAAGTGGGAAAACGATTATCAACGTGTAGTATTAGGTGGAATTACCTGTGATAGTCATGATTATTACGATTCTGAAGAACATATAAACGAGGTATTCTTACCTAAATTAAAAGATGCTGATAAAGGTGAGAGGGTCGATGAGAATAATGAATCATTATATGTTGGATTTTTCCATACAGGTGCTTATCAAGATCAAATTAGTGGATATGGTGGAATTAAACATTGCTTGATTCCATCCCCGAAGCATGTGATTGTAGAAAAGGACCCTAAAACGGGGAAATTGGTAGATTGGGTCTATGCAAAAGAGCAATCTGCACAGTCTATGTTGAAAATTTTAGGTTACCTAAGATAAGCACTATAACATAAAAATATAAATTATTTAAAGGCCTCAAAATGAGGTCTTTTTTAGTCTTTTTAGGTCATTATGGCTTAAAAAAGCAATATTAAGTTATTATTAAGTGCCAAAATGGCCTTAAAACAAATTTGTAAGGGATTTCAAAAATACCTAATTTTGGTACAAATAGATGAGATATGTACCCTGCAGAGATAGTTTTACCAATGAAAGCCGAGTTAGTAGATAATGGTTTTGAAGATCTAACAACAGCAGCAGAAGTTGAGCAAGCAGTGAAACAAGATGGTACAACATTAGTTGTGATAAATTCAGTTTGTGGTTGTTCAGCGGGTGCATGTAGACCAGGTGTTTTAATGGCAGTTGCAAATTCAACTATTAAACCAGACAGAATCACTACAAGTTTCGCTGGATTTGATTTGGAAGCAGTAAATAAAGTAAGAGAGTATCATTTACCTTATCCACCTTCTTCACCAGCTATCGCACTATTTAAAAATGGAGAATTAGTTAGTATGGTGGAAAGACATCATATTGAAGGAACTCCAGCTCAAGTGATCGCACAACATTTAATTTCAGTGTTTAAAGAACATTGCAATTAATAAAATTAATAAAGGGTTTTTGTTTTTAGATGGGTTAGTAAAATACGGCCGCACTTTCTAGTGTGGCCCTTTTTTTTCGTATCATTGCATATACTATAAACACTATTTATGTATCCCAATTTGTATTTTTTAATCCGTGATATTTTTGGCATTCAGCTAAGTGGATTACAATTAGTGAATACCTTCGGATTCTTTGTGGCATTGGCTTTCGTGGGATCTGGCTTTGTACTACATAGTGAGTTAAAGCGTAAAGAACAATTAGGAGAATTTATACCTTTAGAAGAAGAAGTAATAATTGGAGCCCCTGCTTCTTGGGGTGAATTAGCAACAAGTGTTTTTTTTGGATTTCTATTTGGGTACAAATTATTAGGAGCTTTCTTAATTGAAGATGCATTGACCAATCCTCAATTATTCATTTTATCAAGTCAAGGAAGTGTGGGTGCAGGAATAGGGGTTGCTGCTTTAATGACCTACTTAAAGTGGAGAGAGAAAGACAAGGTTAAATTAGCAGTTCCAGAAAAAAAGAAATATTTGATTTGGCCACATGATAGAGTAGGTGATATTGTATTACAAGCTGCACTTTGGGGTTTTATTGGCGCAAAGATTTTTCATAATCTAGAAAACATTAATGATTTTGTTAAAGATCCAATTGGTTCATTGATTGCATTTTCTGGTTTAACTTTTTATGGTGGTTTAATTATTGCAACTATTGCCATTATTATTTATATCAAGAAATATAAAATCAGTGTTATTCATTTTGCAGATGCGATGGCACCAACTATGTTATTTGCTTATGCAGCAGGTAGAATTGGATGCCATATGAGTGGGGATGGAGATTGGGGAATTGTGAACCTTCACCCCAAGCCATTTA
>CAWULX010000025.1:0-13534 GCA_963923775.1 uncultured bacterium | reverse complement strand
TGCTTGATCTATGAATAAAATCAAGAGAATAAATAAGGTTACTTTCTTTCCGTTCATGATTATTTTTTTGCCGCTGCTTGCTTTTGTTTATTGGTAAAGATAGAATAAAGTATAGATCCAGTAATACAAAACACAATCACCAATAAGGATAAAATCACTTGACTATTTTTATCTAAGACCATATTTATATAATGTTCTCCTAACATTTTCACACCAATAAATACTAATACTATTGCAATACCTTGTTGTAAATGCTCGAATTCATTCACCGCCCCTTTCAATAAGAAGAATAAAGACCTTAAACCTAAAATGGCAAAAATATTAGAAGTATAAATTACTAAACTACTATTAGATATGCCCATAACTGCAGGAATTGAGTCCAAAGCAAACACCAAATCAATTGCTGCTAATAAAATAACAACAACAAATAAACTTGTGTAAACAGGTCTTCCATTTTGTTTTATCACAAACTTTCCATCCCCATCTGAATTCGTTAAGGGTAAAAACTTTTTTAAGAATTTATATACTGCAGAATCATGCGGATCAAAATGATCATCGCTATTTGCCGTATACATTTTTATACCTGTATACACCAAGAAAACACCGAAGATGTATAAGATCCAAGCAAACTTTGCCACCAAAGCAACTCCCACTGTAATAAAAATGACTCTAAAAATAATAGCTGCTAAAATACCTATTAATAAAACCCTTGAAGTATGGTGTTCCTTAACTTTAAAAGAATCAAAGATTAAAATAAAAACAAAAATATTATCAATGCTTAAACTCCATTCCATCAAATAACCACTCAAGAATTCCAATCCCAATTTTTGACCTTCTTCCACCCACATAAAAATAAAAAAACCTAAGGCTAATAATACCCATAGAAATGTTTGCCTTAATGCTTGTTTGATTGAAATAGTAGCATTTTTTTTACTTAAAAAACCTAAATCCAAAACAAGTGCAGTGGCAATCACCACACCAAAAACACTATATACAATTTGATCTGTTGTCATAGGATAAAGATAAGTCAAGAATGGCTATGCTGCAAATTGGCCTTTTCTAATTCTTAGCCCTGTAAAATAGGCAAACCACAATAAGAATAAAGGAATAACAGTGAGTAAGATTTGCCAAAACAATCTGTTTGAGCTTACTTTTTCTTTATTTAATGTTCTTATAACCCATTCTTTGTCTCTAGCTATCATCAATTCTTCTGGCTCATTTAAATAAGCTATAGCATTGGTAAAAAATGTTCTATTGCCAAATTGATAATTTTCCATCGGTATCATTCCCATAGGTAATGGACCAGAAGAAGAAGATATACTATTAGTTAAGATATCGGCATCAGCTATTACAATTTGCTTGGAAGATTGGTTGCCTTTTTGTAGATAGGCCTTACCTGTATTTTGCAAAACGGTATCTTTTATTGATGCATTTATTCTATTGGCAAAAGGGGATTTGAATTTACCTTCTAATAAAACTGCCACTGGAATTTGGCTTTTTGTAAAACTTTGCAAAGCTTCATCTCCGGCAACACTGGTTAAAGAAATCAAAGTAGGAGAACTTAAGATGCGACTATTTGTATCCGTACTTAACAATATTGTTTTATGAATACCTGACACAGCAATGGTATCAATACTGCTTGGGAATTGTGATAAAATTCTGTCCATATTTTTCACCATTTTATGGGAAGCATTCCCATTCAATAATGGATAATAGGGCCAAGGTATTCTTTGTATGACAGGGTTTCCATCAGCATCTTTTCCGGTCACCACAGGTATTTTACTGCAATTTAAATCTTGTAAAAGGTGGTTATTTATTCTTGCTCCATAACTAAATAATAAATTTTGAACTTGTAAATTTCTATCATACGCTACATAAGATCCATTAGTTTTTTGCAAGCTATCATACTCAGCAAATAAAGGATCTATTGCCCAAATAACATTACCGCCGTTCATTATATATTGATCAATTTTAAGTTGATCAAGTTCTGTAAAAGCTTGAGTAGGTTTAACAATTAATAATGTTTTAATTAAGTTCGCATTGGGGAATCCTTTTTTCAAATCAAATACCACCAAATTGTATTGGTGTCTAATAGACTGTCCCAAGTCATTTACACTAAGGTCAATGGGTTCTCCATTACCAATTAAATAGCCTATGGTAGGAACATTTGTTCTATTCACATAATAAATACCTTGCACCATTTTGAATTCCAATAATGAACTTGCGGCATTTAATGAAGCTTCTTTATCTTCTTCTGGAATATCTTTTACAATATTATATGGTTTATAAAACTTTTTCCCTGTTCTCAAATCAATGGCTATTGCAGGCCTTCCAGGCATCTCAATCAATGCACCAGGTATAATTAATTGATCTATTCTTTGGTCTCCTTTGGAGGCATCTGACTGCACCCTTTCAATAGGAAGTCCTAATTTATTTAAACTATCGTATACATGATATAAAATTGAATCCGAAAATTGTTGACTTGGTATATCTAGTTGCCAACTTATATTGTCTTTGTTCTCGCTAGTTATTTTTTGTAAAATTTCTTCCGTTGCAATAGAAAGCCTTTTATACTCCATGGGTAAATCACCTCCTAGGTATAAATGAATTTTTATTGGATTTTGTACACCATGTAAAATCACTTTACTACTATTGGATAAAGTATATCTTTTATCTTTTGTAAGGTCTAGTTGCAAAGGGAAATAGGCAGCTAATAAATTAATTACAATAATAATTACGAAAAGAAAAATAGATTGTTTTTGTTGGGTGATATTTTCTTTACAACCAATAATGAATAATACAATTATTGATAAAAAATAAATAACATCATTCCCGCTAATTACTCCTCTACTCAAATTTTCAAAATGCGCAGACAAGCCTAATTGAACAAAATAATAACCATAACTGCTATTTATAATAGGGAGTGCATTAACCCAATCAAAACCTTTATATATAAATGCTGCAATGATGATAGATGATATGAAGGCAACAATAGGTTGTCTTGTTTTGCTACTTGCGAATAGGCCAATCACTGCATAAGTAATTGCCAATAATAATAAACCAAGATAGGATCCAATGGTGGCGCCCCAATCTAACCCACCTGTGGAACTTAACTGATCTAATGCTACGGCATAAATTAAAGTGGGCGCAATAGCCATTAATATAATTATGAATACCCCCAATAGTTTACCTAAAACAATTTCAATTGTACTTAAAGGAAGGCTATATAAAATCTCGGCTGTTCCTTGTGCTTCCTCATCTGCAAAACACCTCATGGTAATTGCAGGAATCAATAATAATAGAAACCAAGGAGCAAAATCGAAATAGACTTGCAATGAAGCATAGCCTCCATCCAAAATATTGAATTTGGGTAATACAAATAAAAAAAGGCTATTTACCAGTAGATAGAAACTAATGATAAAATAGCCTGTAATGCTTCCAAAATAATGCGCCCATTCTTTTCTTGCGATTGCCCACATAGTTCAAAGCTACACAGAAAAACTCTCTCCACAACCACAACTTCTGCTGGCATTTGGATTGTTGAAATAAAATCCTTTTCCATTCAATCCATCCGAAAAATCCAATTCCGTATTTACTAAATATAAAAAGCTCTTTAAATCAGTCACCACTTTTACGCCATTGTCTTCAAATACTTGATCCATTGGCTTCACCTCATTATCAAAATCTAATTTATAACTAAGGCCCGAACAGCCGCCGCCCACTACCCCAACTCTTAAAAAATAAGCAGGGTCATTCGCGATATCTGCCTCTTGCATCAATTGGGTAATTTTTGCTTTGGCTTTTTCGCTAACTAAAATGGTATTTTCGGCAACTGCACTCATGTATTAATGTATTTTCTCCTCAAAAACCAATTCTTCTAAACCATTTTTCTTACGGTAGTCGTTGATGGCAGACTTAATAGCATCTTCTGCTAAAACCGAGCAATGTATTTTTACTGGAGGTAAATTTAATTCCTCTACTAAATCCATATTGTCAATTTTCACAGCCTCGTCTACTGTCTTTCCTTTTAACCACTCTGTGGCTAAAGAAGAACTAGCAATCGCAGAACCACATCCAAAGGTTTTAAACTTTGCATCAGTGATTACGCCAGTAGCATCATCTACTTGAATTTGTAAACGCATCACGTCTCCGCATTCTGGAGCACCCACTAAACCAGTACCTACTGATTTTGATGATTTATCTAATGTTCCTACATTTTTAGGATTAGAATAATGATCGATTACTTTGTCTGAATATGCCATAAAATTATTTTTAAACTATTTTCTAAATTAAAAACCCATAATTAATGATGTGCCTTGTTTTTCCAAACCCTTCTCATTAATATTTCAAAATGCTTCTCATTTTGTAATATTAATGATGTGCCCATTGAATGGAATCAATGTCCACACCTTCTTTGAACATTTCCCAAAGAGGGCTCATTTCTCTTAACTTCAACACTGTATCTGTTACAGCTTTGATAGTATAATCTATTTGCTCCTCAGTGGTATATCTTCCTAAACCAAATCTCAATGAACTATGTGCTAAATCATCTCCTAAACCTAAAGCTTTTAATACATAGCTAGGTTCTAAAGATGCTGAAGTACAAGCTGAGCCTGATGATAAAGCGATATTTTGGTTAAAGCCCATCATTAAACCTTCACCCTCTACATACTTGAAAGATATATTACTTACATGAGGTAAACGATGTGCTGGATTACCATTCACATATGACTCTTCAATTTGCTTTAATGCGTTTTCTAATTTATCTCTTAATTTAGTAATACGCTCTGTATCTGAAGCCATATCTGTTCTTGCAATTTCACAAGCCTTTCCAAAACCTACAATACCAGGAACATTCAATGTACCACTTCTCATGCCTCTTTCATGTCCACCGCCATCCATTTGTGCAGTAACTTTTACACGAGGATTTTTTCTTCTAACGTATAAAGCACCTACACCTTTTGGACCATACATTTTATGTGCAGTAAATGCCATGATATCAATACCATCAGCAATTACGTCTACTGGAATTTTTCCTACTGCTTGAACAGCATCTGTAAATACCAATGCACCATGCTTTTTGGCAATTGTGCTAATTTCTTTTATAGGTTGGATAACGCCAATTTCGTTATTTGCATACATGATGGCTACTAAAATGGTTGTAGGTTTTATAGCAGCTTCTAATTGTTTTAAATCGATTAAGCCATCTGGTTGAACATCTAAATAAGTTACTTCAGCACCTAATTTCTCTAAATGCTTACAGGTGTCTAAAACAGCTTTATGTTCTGTAGTACAAGTAATGATATGATTACCTTTGCTCGCATACATTTCGTACACACCCTTTATGGCCAAATTATCTCCTTCTGTAGCACCTGAAGTAAATATGATTTCTTTAGGATCTGCATTGATTAATTGAGCTACTTGCTCACGAGCATAATCCACAGCTTCCTCCGCATGCCATCCGAAAGAATGGTTTCTACTTGCCGCATTTCCGAAGTTTTCGGTAAAATAAGGGATCATTGCCTCTAATACTCTTGGATCCATCGGCGTAGTTGCGTTATGATCAAGATAAATTGGTAATTTTAACATATCCGAATTTGATTTTTTCTAGGGAGCAAAAATAGCTCTAAACACTTGATTTTATTGAATTCGTATAAGTTTAGAGCCTTTTTTTTCTCAATTCGTAAAGCAAAAATCTAATGGAGTACAAAGTAGAGCATATTGGTATCGCAGTTAAAGACTTGTCGGTTAGCATCCCCTTATTTGAGCGTTTATTGGGTAGTAGCTGTTATAAAACAGAAACTGTTTCTTCAGAACAAGTAGAAACAGCCTTTTTTCTTCAAAATGGAGGTAAAATTGAATTGGTTCAAAGTATTCATCCAGACGGGGTGATTGCCAAATACATTGATAAAAAAGGAGAAGGCATGCACCATATTGCTTTTGAAGTGCCTGATATATATGCCGAAATGGAAAGATTAAAAAATGAAGGATTTACACTACTTAATGAAACACCTAAAAAAGGGGCTGATCATAAATTGGTTTGTTTTGTACATCCTAAAGATTGCAATGGAGTGTTGATTGAACTTTGCCAAACAATTGTTTAAAGCCTAATTATAATCCCAATTGTTCAATCGCTTTTTGTGCGGCTAATTGGCTCGCATCTTTTTTGGTGAATCCTTTTTGACTTGCAATTACTTCGCCATCAATTACTACATTGATAGTGAATAATTTTCTTCTTCCTTCTTGCACTTCTTCTGCTAAAACAAAATCAATTTGCTTACCTTGTTTTAATGCCCAGCCAATTATTTTGTTTTTAATATTAATATCTATTTGTTCCAATTCATCCATGAACAAATAGGGGTGAATCATTTTTTGTATAATCCACTTCTTGGTGAAGTCATAATGCCTATCTAAGTAAATTGCGCCTACTAATGCTTCTAAAGTATTGCCAAAAATTTGACTTGTCTTTAATCCTCCATCCATTTTATTAAAACGGGTTAATTTTCTTAAACCCATTTGGATAGCAATATGATTTAGCTGTTGCCTGTTCACCATTTTGCTTCTCATCTCTGTTAAAAAACCTTCCCCTTTGTAGGGATATTTTTTAAAAAGATATTCTGCTACAACAGATCCAATAATGGCGTCTCCTAAAAACTCTAACCTTTCATTATTTTCAGTAGGATTATCTTTTACAGAACGATGATTTAAGGCTGTTCGAAATAATTCAAAATTACTAGTTCGATATCCAATTAACATGGATACATTTTTTTCAAAATCTGATGAACTAAAATATGAATATAGGTTGTTAAGAAATTTCACAGGAATTAGTCCTTGAATTTTTTCACAATCACGCAAGCATTATGACCACCAAAACCAAATGTATTGCTTAAAGCTGCATTCACAGTTCTTTTTTGTGCCTTATTGAAGGTGAAATTCAAACGACTATCTAATTCAGGATCGTCTGTAAAATGATTAATGGTTGGAGGAACAATGTCATGAATTACTGATTGTATACAAGCGATTGCCTCTATCACACCAGCAGCACCCAAACAATGTCCTGTCATAGATTTGGTAGAACTGATATTTAATTGATAGGCGTGTTCTCCAAATACTTCAGTAATGGCTTTTGCCTCTGCAATATCGCCTAATGGTGTTGAAGTGCCATGGGTATTGATATAATCAATTTCACTAGCTTGCATGCCTGCATCTCTTAAAGCTGCATTCATAACATTCTTTGCACCTAATCCTTCTGGATGAGGAGCAGTTAAATGATACGCATCTGCAGTAGCTCCACCTCCAACTATTTCACAATATATTTTTGCACCACGTTTTTTTGCGTGCTCATACTCTTCTAATACTAAAACACCAGCAGCTTCTCCCATAATAAATCCATCGCGGTCTTTATCATAAGGACGACTAGCTGTTTTTGGATCATCATTTCGTTCACTCATGGCTTTCATTGCATTAAATCCACCCATTCCAGCAGCTCCAATAACCGCTTCAGAACCACCTGTGATAATAATATCTGCTTTACCTAATTTCAAATTATCCATTGCAGATACCATTGCATTGGTACTACTTGCACATGCACTAACTACTGCATAGTTTGGACCTCTGAAGCCATGCTTCATAGAAATTTGACCAGCAGCAATATCCAATATCATTTTTGGAATAAAAAATGGATTAAATCTTGGCGTACCATCTCCATTCACATAATTCGTTACCTCCTCGGTAAAAGTAGTTAAGCCGCCAATACCACTTGCAAAAATTACTCCTACTCTATCATGATCCACATTTTCTTTGGTAATACCCGCATCTTCAACCGCTTGATCACTAGCCACTAATGCAATTTGCGCAAAGCGGTCTAATTTTCTAGCTTCTTTACGATCCATGAATTCTGTTGGATCAAACCCTTTGATCTCACAAGCAAATCTTGTTTTAAATTTCGACGCATCAAACAAGGTAATCATATCAGCACCAGAAACACCATTCACTAGATTATTCCAATAAGTTTCCAAATTGTTACCTAATGGATTTAAAGTTCCGATACCTGTAACTACAATGCGTTTAGTTTGCATGTGTAAAAATTTAAAGAATTAAAAATCCGCCTTTAAAGCTAAAGGCTCAAAAAGGCGGATTAAAAAAATATGCCGAGATTCAGCTTGAAATAAAAATTATTTCGCGTGCTCTTCGATATAAGCAACAGCTTGACCTACGGTTGTAATAGTTTCTGCTTGCTCGTCTGGAATAGAAATATTGAATTCTTTTTCAAATTCCATAATTAATTCAACAGTGTCTAATGAATCAGCTCCCAAATCATTTGTGAATGATGCTTCGTTAGTAACTTCTGCTTCATCAACGCCTAATTTGTCAACGATGATTTTTTTAACTCTTGATGCGATGTCTGACATTGTAAAAAGTTTTTGTTTACGCCGCAAAAATATACTTTTTGTTAAAAAAGACATATTTTATTTGCTTTTTTGTTTGCACAATTATGCACAATAGTAGATTTATCATTAATTATGGCCAAAATGGCGATAAAACTAACAATTAAGAGTAAAATTTAAGGCTTTTTTTACTTCAAAAACCCCCTAATCTCATGCTGTTGCTCCAATGAAATTGGTTCTTTGGGGATTAGAAAAAAGCTTTTGGGCCCAAAATAAAAGTGAAAAAAGGCAGGACTCTCAAAATAATGCTTCACTTCAGTCCACTCCCATGCGGCTTCACCCTCATGACATACCATTGTAGCACCTTTGGCATGGAAACTAAATTGCCATTCGTATTTAAATAACTGGGTTTTTCTGTAAAACCACCAAGGTAGGATATACCAAAAGAGTATCATTAAAACAATCCACAATACCGAACCTAATAAAAACAATTCAGGTCTAATTTTTTTATAGTACAAAAGTATAGCTGTAGCAATCGCATATATGTTGACAATAACCATTAAAGTCTTTATCTCAGATTGTTTGATAAAATGATATCTCAACGCTTGTAAAACGGCAGCTTTTTGAAATTGCAATTGAATGGCCATGAAACTTGATTTTAATACGATTGGCTCAAAGATAAGTACCGCGAACGTTTGCGTTGTGAAAAATTTTTAAAAAACAGTTTTTAAGTACCTCAATTAAAGTGTCAAAATAACAAAATGACTATATTTAGACAACGCATTGCTTAAACCAAAATGAAACAATTATGTCTTTTAAGCCCAAGTTGAGTTTTACTCAAATCATCAACATGAATGTTGGTTTCTTAGGTATTCAATATAGTTTCGGATTACAACAATCTGCAGTGAATCCCATTTATGATATGTTGGGTGCAAGTCCAGATCAAATTCCTTTAATGAATTTAGCGGGACCGATGACAGGCTTATTAATTCAACCCATCATTGGAGCAATGAGTGATAAAACATGGTCACCCAAATTCGGAAGAAGAAAGCCTTATTTCATGATTGGAGCTATATTATGTAGCCTTTGTTTATTTCTTTATCCATTTAGTAGTGCATTATGGATGGCCGTGGGTTTATTATGGATACTTGATGCCGCCAATAATACAGCAATGGAACCCTATCGCGCTTTTATTGCCGATAAATTACCTAAAGAGCAACACGCTGCTGGTTTTTTAACTCAAAGTTTTTTTACTGGATTGGGTATTACATTAGCTAACTTATCTCTATTTGTTTTTCAGAAAAAAATAACAGGTCATTATGGTAGTTTACCTATTTGGGTGTATGCAAGTTTCTTCTTGGGAACCATTTGCTCCATTGCATCAGTAACTTGGTCAGTAGTGAAAACACCAGAAATTCCTCCTACAGAAGAAGAGTTGGCTGCATTAAAAAGAGAGCCATTAAAAATTTGGACTCCATTTATTGAAATTGCTTCAGCCATAAAAGATATGCCCAAAGTAATGTGGCAATTAGGCTTGGTGTATCTGTTTCAATGGTATGCCCTTTTTTGTTATTGGCAAAACGCTTCAAAAAGTATAGCGCAATCTGTTTGGAATAGTAATGTGTATCAAAATAATCCTTCTTATGATGAAGCAGTGGGGTGGACTGGTTTGGTAAATGGTTGGTACAATGTGGTTACATTTTTATCTGCATTCGGATTATTATGGTTAGCCAAAAAAATGAGCCCAAAATGGATTCATATCATTTGTTTAATAATGGCTGGAGTGGGTCTATTAATTTTCCCGCATATAACGGATAAAAATTTATTATTTATTCCAATGGCAGGTTTTGGTATCGCTTGGGCTAGTATGATGGGTATTCCCTATTTATTAGTAGTTCACAAAATTCCTAAAGAAAAATATGGGGTGTACATGGGCATAATCAATATGATGATTGTGATTCCTATGTTAATTCAAAATATCAGCTTTGGATATATCTTAAAACATTTCTTGAACAATGACCCAGGAAAAGCAATTAGTTTTGGAGGTATATTTTTAATTATTGCAGCAGTGCTGACTTTATTGATTCAATCAGATAAATCCTCTGAAGACAGTTCATCAACTCAAATGACTAGTGTAGGGCATTAAAAACAGGAGTATGAAGAAAGTATTATGTATTGGCGAGGCCTTGATAGATATGATATGTACAGATAGAGGCAGTAGCTTATCTAAAGGTCAAAATTTTTTAAAGAAAGCTGGAGGTGCTCCTGCTAATGTGGCTGCAGCTATTGCTGCATTAGGTGCTGAAGTGGATATGGCTGCTAAAGTGGGTAAAGACCCTTTTGGTTCACACATTATTGAATTATTAAAAGAAATGGGTGTGTCTACTCAATGGGTATTGCAGGATCAAAATCATTTCACCACATTTGCCTTTGTTTCATTAATGGAAGATGGTGAAAGAGATTTTTATTTTAACAGAGGAGCAGATGGTCAATTAAGCAAGGAGGATTTAAGTGGACTTAATTTAAGTGAATATAGTATTGTGCATTTTGGATCTGCTACTGGGTTTTTACCTGGTCCCTTACAAGCTGCTTATTTAAACTTATTAGAAAAAGCAAAAAACGCTGGAGCAATAATTAGTTTCGATCCCAACTATAGACATTTATTATTTCCAAATAATACCAAAAGCTTTATAGATCAGTGCTGGCCTTTTATCGAACAAGCGCACTTTTTTAAATTGAGTGATGAGGAAGCCATGTTGATCACTGGATGTGATAGCGTTCAACACGCAGCAACAGCTTTAAGAAAAAAATCAAAAGCTGTATTTGCGATTACCATGGGAAAAGAAGGAACCTTGCTTTCCATGGGTGATCATTTAGAAATGATTGGAAGTATTGCCATTACGCCAGTAGATGCAACAGGCGCTGGTGATGCTTTTGTAGGCGCTGTATTGTTTCAATTAATTGATAGTAATCCAAGCCTATTGGAAAAAATTGAACTAGACAATTGGAAGAAGATGATTAGTAACGCCAATAAAGCAGGCGCAAGAACCTGTGAATTTATGGGTGCTATGGAAGCATTTAAACATTTAAACAAATCGATTTTTAATTAAAATAAATTTTAGAGAGGATAGTGAACATGAATGCCTTACAACAATTTGGAGCTGACTTGCTTCAAACTCATCAAATAGATACAAAGAAAAAGGATACTGATTTTGCAAAAAGGTTTTTGGAACATTTGCCCGCCATTGAAGAACTTTTCAATTATGTATATGGCGATCATCCAAATAGAAACCAATGCTTTGATAGCTTATTAATTGGTTTAATAAAGAACTATCAAGATAGATCCACTACCCTATTAAAAAAAGATGAAGCCAAAGCAAAAAAAGGAAACTGGTTTTTGAGTAACCAAATTACTGGCATGAGTTTGTATGTAGATCGTTTTGCTGGCAGCTTAAAAGGATTGGCTGAAAAATTAAATTACTTTGATGAACTAGGAGTAAATTTTTTACACCTAATGCCTGTATTTGAAAGTCCAGAAGGAGAGAGTGATGGAGGATATGCGGTTTCTAATTTTAGAAAAGTGGATGCAAGATTTGGCAATAACGAAGACCTTAATGCACTCATTCAAAAAATGAATGCAAATAATATGTACCTGATGTTGGACATTGTATTAAACCATACATCTCATCATCATGAGTGGGCGCAAAAAGCAAAGGCTGGAGACAAATATTATCAAGACTTCTTTTATTTCTATGACAATAGAGATTTGCCCAACCAATTGGACCAAACCATGCCGGAGATTTTCCCAGAATCTTCTCCTGGAAGTTTCACCTATATAGAAGCATGTAATAAATGGGTAATGACGGTTTTTCATCATTATCAATGGGATTTAAATTATAGCAATCCTGCAGTATTGGTAGCCATGTTGGACAATGTGCTACATTATGGAAATTTAGGTGTAGATATTTTAAGAATAGACGCTCCTGCATTTATTTGGAAAGAACTAGGAACAACTTGCCAAAACCTTCCTAAAGCACATGTCTTATTAAGATTAATCAAACAATGTGTGATGGTGGCTACTCCAGGTATGGCGATATTGGGCGAAGCCATTGTAGCTCCTGAAGAAATTATCAAATATTTTGGGACAGATAATTATGTCGCAAGAGAATGCGATGTAGCTTATAATGCCACTCAAATGGCTTTGCAATGGGATGCATTAGCAACAGGTGATACTAGAGTAATGTTATCTGCACAACATCCTATTTTACAAAAGCCTTATGGTTGTACTTGGATTTCATATACTAGATGTCATGATGATATTGGACTAGGTTATGACGACTATATGATTGAAAGAGCAGGATTCAACTCATACCAACACCGAACTTATTTAAAGAATTATTTTGCTGGCTGGCACGAAGGTTCTCCCTCTGCTGGCGCATTGTTTTCTGTGAATCCAAAAACAGGAGATGCTAGAATTAGTGGATCACTGGCTTCTTTATGTGGATTAGAAAAAGCAGTAGAATGGAATCATCAACCGTCTATTGAAGATGCTTTAAAGAAAATTATTTTAATGCAAGCACATTCTATGTTTATGGGTGGTATACCAATGTTATTTTACGGTGATGAATTAGCCTATACAAATGATTATAGTTATTTGCAAGATCCAGGAAAGAGTTACGACAATAGATGGATGCACCGACCAGTGATGAATTGGGATAGAAACGAAAAAAGAAAATTAGCTGGCAGCTTTGAAGGAAGAATTTTTAGCGAAACCAAAAAATTAATTGCTACAAGAAATGCTCTAGAAATATTGAGTGATTTGAAGAATGTCACTTGGATGACTCCACACAATATTCATGTAGCTAGTTTCATTAGGTCTTATGACAACAAAAAATTATATTGTTTATTCAATTATAAAAATACTGCTTCTTATATTACTTGGTATGCATTTAAGGAGCATGGAGAAAGGCCAGCCCAACTAAAAGATCACTGGACTGGCCTTGTTCACCAAGTGGGTAATGACAATGAATATTTTGTCTTACCAGGTTATGGATTTGCTTTACTGGAAAGCATTTAAAATTTATATCCTATACCAATATTAATAGCATAGTCAGCAAAAGCGGCATCTCCTCTAGAGAATACTTTTG
>CAWULX010000024.1:0-13636 GCA_963923775.1 uncultured bacterium | reverse complement strand
GGTTTGATACTAAACATAGCGCCCACTAACATGGCACCAGTATTTCCAGCACTTAAAAAAGCATCAATCTTGCCTGCAGCTAATAAACCAAATCCAATAGAAATAGAAGAGTTGGGTTTTTCTTTTAGCGCTTTGGTAGGGTGTTCATGGTAACCAATTACTTCTGATGCATGTACTAAATGCAAAAAAGGTGAAGAAATCCCATGATGTTGAAATAATTCATTCAACTGGGTTTCATCACCTATGCAGAACAAATGATTTTGAGAAGTAGATAAATAATGTTGTACACCTTTTACAGCTTCCAATGGTGCATAATCACCACCCATCATATCTATTCCAATATTCATTCTATTGGTTTAACTATGCTTTTAAAGGAGCTTTTTCAGCTACTAATTTACCTTTGTAGTATAATTTTCCTTCTTGAACATGCGCTCTATGACGTACATGGATTTCACCAGTTGTACCATCTTTGCTTAATGTTACTTCTTGAGCAACATAGTGAGTTCTTCTTTTTGCACTACGTTGTTGTGAGTGTCTGCGTTTAGGATTAGGCATCTCTTATGTTTTAAAAAGTTATAATTTATTTTTTCTTGTTCTTCTTTGTTTCTTCTTTTTCTTCGTCTAGACCTTTAAATTGTTCCAAGCCTTTCCAGATATGATCATTTTTAATCTCTACAGGTACAGCTTTCAATTTATTTAACGCTTCTATTGCTTTTTCATTGCATGTAGATTCGCCTTTCTCATTTTCTGGACAAATATGTTGTAACGGGAAACTCAATGTTACAAACTCATAAATCCAATTACCCACTGAAAGATGACTTTCGTTTCTGTCAATGTAGTAGATATCTGCATCTTCCTCTTGACTATTCATTGTATCTGGATTTTCAACCAACTTAACAACTAAGTTAAATTCGTCCCATAATTGAACCGTTAGGGGGTTACCGCAACGATCACAAATGGTGTCTACTTTACCATCCACATCAAAACGCAATTGCATGAAACCTTGGTTCTTCTCTAAAACAAGCTTAACCTTGGTGTGACAATTGTCAAATTCCTGAGGGCCGTAGTCTAAAAAGAACTTATCCTCAATTAGGTATTCGAACTCATGTTCGCCGGGCTTTAAACCTACAAATGGTATTTCAAATGTTCTGTTATGGCCCATAACCGTACTTTAAGGGTTGGCAAAGTTAGTAAAATCCTAGCAAAAGACAAAGTTTATCCTAATTTTACCCTATAAATATCAATATGCAGTTTATAGGCCCTTTTAGAGCTAAAATCCTCCAATTCATCGGTTTATTGTTGAGTGTCTTGTTGGTACAATGGCTCATTGGATTCCCTGAGCTGGTTCAGCGAATCTATACTCAAAGGGTATTTCTATGGATTACTCAGCCTCTAAGATGGATTTCGGGAATCTTTCCATTTGCCATTGGAGAGTTAATTTATATAATATTAATTATAATATTGATTATCAATCTTATAAAATATTTTATTTCAAATAAATATTCCATTAAAAATGGACAATTTTGGGTATTTATAATCTTCGATTTTGGAATTCTTTTATCAAAGGTCTATCTATGGTTTATGTTCTTATGGGGCATCAATTACTATCAACCAGATCCCTCTAAAGCATTTCACTTAAAAGTGAAAAATGGGTATAGCCAAGCCGAAGTAGATAGTCTTTCGGTTCAATTAATTAGAGAAATGAACCAGTCCAGGCTCCATATTTCAGATAGTCAGATTAGTCAATATGTATTGGTTCAGGATTATTCCAGTATCAAAAAAGCGCTTTTTCCAACTTGGGGGGATAAATTGGGGTACCTGGCTTTTTACCAACCCATCACTGGAGAAGCCATTGTCAGAGACGACCTTCCCAATTTGCTTAAACCTTTTACATTGGAACATGAGAAAGCCCATCAAAGGGGATATGCTTCAGAAACAGAAGCCAACTTTATTGCATTCATGACTGCTCAGGAATCAAATGATTCTTTGTTGAAATACTCCACCCAAATTCAAATGTTTACTTATGCTCAAAATGCAAGTTTAATGCTTGCTGCAAAAAAAGGAGATTTTGACTTGTGGAAGAAAATCATTGATAGAAATAAATCATTGGTTTCTCCCAAAGTCCTGGTTGATAGACAAATGATTAAAGCCTTTTTTGCTTCAAGGCAGGATGACAGAATTCCAGGATCCGATAAAATTTATGATCAATTCTTACAATGGAATAATCAAGCCAAAGGTTTGGAAAGTTATGACGATGTGATAAGATGGGTATTAGCTTATAATGCAACTAAAACTGATTCTTCCACATCATACTCTCGATAGGCTTATCTGGTTGACCACTGTATTTAGCGTTGGCTTTTTGGTTATAGCTTACTTCAATTTCTCCATCAACTGGGAAGTAAATTAATTGACCAATTGGCATTCCTTTATATACTCTCACAGGTTGCTTTACAGAGATTTCTAAAGTCCAGTTACCACAAAATCCTACGTCACCTTTACCTGCAGTGGCATGTATATCAATTCCTAATCTACCGGTTGATGATTTTCCTTCTAAGAAGGGAACATGTGCGTGTGTTTCTGTGTATTCTAAAGTAACTCCTAGATAAAAACCAGAAGGTTCTAATACATATCCTTCATCAGGAATTTCAAAATAAGTAATGGTATTATGTGCTTTAGCATCTAAAACTTTGTTGTCATAAGTAGCTAACCATTTACCCAAATGAACATCATAGCTATTACTTCCTAAATCTTTACGATTATATGGTTCAATTTTAATGGTGCCTTTTTCTATTTCCTCCAAAATTCGCTTATCTGATAAAATCATCTTAGTGTATTTATGTTTATTTTGCGTCCGAAACGCGCTGCAATCTAACTCAAAGCTTTTTTTTATGCCTTTCTTTTATCAACAAAATATCAACGAGACTGAACATTTGGCTATTTGGTCAATCACAGAGCCTTTGTCTTTTTTCGAAGAAGGTATGAGTTTAGATGTGGCCATTCAGAACGAAGAAAGAAAAATTCAGCATTTAGCAGTAAGATTGCTTTTTTCTTTAATGATGCCTGAAGCAAATATGAAAGATTTGGTGATGGCAGATAATGGCAAGCCGTATTTAAAAGGAGTGCCTTTTCATTTTTCATTTTCTCATTGTAAAGGTTATGCAGCTTGTGCGGTGAGTGATCATTTTCCTATCGGAATAGATATTGAAATTATTCATCCAAGAATTGCTAAAGTGGCGCATAAGTTTTTAAACGATTCGGAAAAAGCAATGTTGGAGCAATTATCTGAAGAAGATGCATTGAAACAATTGGCATTTTTCTGGGCAGCCAAAGAAGCCATGTATAAAAAACACGAACAGTTGGGTATTGACTTTGCTCGAGATTTTAATATTCTTGGTTTGACCAATTTGGATAGGGGATTAGTGTCTGCAGAAATTAACCATAAAGGAATTATCAGTTCTGTTCAACTAGATTATCATTATGGAAAAGATTATATATGCGTTACTTGCATTAATTAATCTTCTAATAATCCAATTGTATCATCGTCTTGCAATAAATCTAAATTGATACTATCTGATCCTGCAATACCTTCAATAGAGCCCTTGATATGCATGGCATTCAATAAAACTTTTTCTAGTTGTTTTTCTCTTGACTTCCATAGTTTTTCCATGGCATCTCTTTCTTTTTGAATACTTTGACGCATTTGTCTAAAACCTTCACCAATTGCTTTCCATTGTTCGCCAAATTCATTGCCAATTAAGTAATCGTATAATAAAGTCATTTTATCACCTTTATTTACTTGGCTTTTTCTAACATCATGCACTTTTAAAATAGCATTTCTAAGTAGCAATGCAACAGATCTAACTTCTTGGAAAGAACAAATATATACTCCGTCTTTTTCACCAAATCGATCCATGTCTTTCGGAAATGTTTGGGTAACGATAATGGCAATGTCGGCACCTTGACTTCGCATATCTGCTTTTAATTTTTCAATCCATTCAGCAGCAAATGCAGTAGTTCTTTTGCTTTCGTAAATAATTTTACCTGCTTCTTGACCAATATTATTTCTAACTGTTTGAATACAGTCAGCTCCTCTAACGCCTTTGCCAACTTCTGAAATTAGATCAAAAGGGAAGCTCGCTTTTAATAATTCTTCTAATAACAATTCTTGCACTTCGCCTTGCATTTGCATACTACCTTGCTCGGCTTTACGACGCATTTCTTCTGCCAATTTTCTTTGGTCTTCAATTTGCTTTTCTAGTTCCTTAACCTTTAATTGGTGTTCTTGGTCTTTAATGGATATTCTTTCTAATTCTTCTTTTTGAATTTGTTGTTTGATTAATTCTCTTTCTGCATTTAGTTTTCTTTGGAGTTCTAATTCTAATTCAGCTTCTTTGGTTTGAATGTCTTGTAGTTTTTTTAAAAAATCTAATTCCTTTTCACGATACTCATTGGCCTGCTGCTGCATCTTTGTTTCGTTCTCTTGCATCAGTTTTATCTTATGCTCGTAATCGCTAGCAATATTCTTCTTTAACTGTTCTGTTATTTCTGTTTGCAACTTGGTTTTTTGTTCTGCCAAAAGTTGAGCAGTTTCATCTTCTTTCTTTTTTTGCCAGTCAGTCATTTTGCCGCGTAATTCTTTTTCAACCTCTTCTCTGATAGCATCAGTGGGTTCAAAATGGTGTTGACATTTAGGACAAGTAACGGTATAATTAGACATGTTACAAATATAATAAATTATAGATTAGCTCACTTCGTTCGATTGCCAGCAAGCTGGCATCTCAAATGGGTTGCTTGTACAAAGCATCTCAAACCCATCACTTTGTGATGTGTTTTTGCTTTTTTATTTTCGCCTGCTCATTCAAGCAAGCTTGACTCGCAGTCTCAAATAAAAAAGCATCCACAACACTGTTGTGGATGCTTTGTGCGGAAGAGGAGATTCGAACTCCCACGCCCGGGTATGGGCGCTACCACCTCAAGGTAGTGCGTCTACCAATTTCGCCACCTCCGCTAAGGAGGTTATAATTTCTCCAATATCTCTTTGCCAGATCTTACATAGTCAGCATTCTTTGCTGCTTCTGCCATTTTAATGCAGGTTTCAGCACTTGATTTGGCACCTTTCTTATCTCCTAATGCAACTTGTGCTTTTGCTTTTAATAAATATAACCAATAAGCATTTGCGTTAGAAGCAAGAGCTTTATCAACATATACTAGTGCTTTATCGTAGTCTTTATCAATATCAAAGAAAAAGTTTGCAGCAGCACTGTAAACATTTGGATTTATTGAAGCACCAGTTGTAGCATCTTGAATTTGTTTACGAATAGTTGGCTTAATGTCTGTTTGAATAGGTAAGCAAACCATAGTATTTGCCCACTTTAAACAAATCACTGCAGTTTCAGGAGTAATATTATCAACATTAATAGTGAATGTTTCTGTAAAGTTGCTAGTTGATTCTGGTTTTACATTTACTCTTACAACATCTTCAGATTCTTTGTATTCAAAACTTCCCCAACCTTTAGAATTAGTGTTTAAAATAACAACCCATTCGTTTTTACCTGGGATAGTAAATAAACCATAATCACCAGCAGCTAAAGTTTTCCCACCAACACTTACTGGATGAGAGAAAGTTACTTTTGTTGCAGCGTTTGCACCTGTTCTCCAAACTATACCAGTGGGTGCTAATAAACTACCATCACCAAAAACAGTTCTTCCTTTGATACCTGGTCTTGAATAAGTGATATCAATTTTGCCCATTCCAAATTCTTGAGAAAGGGTTTGAGTAGGGCTGGCAGCAGGCATTTTAATTTGTGCTGAAGCGTTTAAACAAATAATACTCGTTAAAGCGAACAATATTCTTTTCATGCGTTGATTTTTTTGAATAACAAACCTACTACATTTTGGTTGATTAAAAGGTTAAATTTAAGTGAGATTATGCTTTCTTGAACGCAGGATGAAAACGATCCAATGTGTCTCTAAGGTATTCTCTATTAATATGTGTATAAATTTCCGTTGTGGTGATACTTTCATGTCCTAACATTTCCTGAACAGCTCTTAAGTCCGCGCCACCTTCAACTAAATGTGTAGCAAAAGAATGTCTAAAACTATGCGGTGAAATGGTTTTTTGAATACCTGTTTTTTGAATTAAATCTTTGATAATATAAAATATCATCACTCTGCTCAAGGCTTTTCCTCTATTATTTAAAAATAAAACATCTTCACAATCTTTAGCAGGTGTTTGATGTACTCTTATGTTTTCTTTATATAGTTTTATATATTTAATGGCATCAGAACCAATGGGAACCAATCTTTCTTTATCTCCTTTACCAATGACTCTAATAAATCCAACATCTAAATACAAAGAGGAAAGTTTAAGATGAATGGCTTCGCTTACTCTTAAACCAGAACTATACATTAGTTCTAAAATGGCTTTATTGCGGCCTCCTTCGGGTTTACTTAAATCTATATGACTAATTAATTGCTCAATTTCTTCAAAACTCAAAACATCTGGCAGCTTGCGTTGTATTTTAGGCGTGGGAAGAAGGGTGGTTGGATTGATTGAAATAATTTGTTCTAGTAAGCAGTATTTAAAGAATGATTTAATACCGGAGATGATTCTTGCTTGAGAACTTGGGGCCATTTCTAATTTGCCAATAGTTTGAATAAAGCTTTCCAAATGCTTTAAGGTAACTTCTGCAGGACCAATGGCGCCCACTTCGTCAAAAAGGTATTGAGCAAACTTGTCAATATCTCTTAAATAGGCTTCCACAGAATGTGTACTTAGGGACTTTTCTAATTGAAGAAAAGCTTTAAAGCCTTTTTTATATATGTCCCAATGCATTGAAATAATTAAAAGATTTGATTGTTAAGCAAGAATGATTTTATTTCGCGTCTCATTCATTTAGAATATGCAAGTAAATTTAAGATCATTTAGGCAGAAAGTAAAGCGTAATGTTAAAGTATTAAAAAGCTTCTTAATAAAATTAGATAAGAAATCGCCTAGGGGATTGGATAAGCTTACTGAAAAATTAAGTCCAGAAGTTTGGGCAGAAGTGGATTGTTTGTCTTGTGCCAACTGTTGTAAAACTATGAGCCCAACTTTTACTCCTACAGATATTAAAAGAATTGCGACACATGTTCAAATGACACCAAAAGAATTTAAAGAGAAATGGTTGGTGTATGATAAAAAAGATAAAGATTGGATAAATCAATTACAGCCATGTCAATTTTTGAATTTGAAGAATAATATGTGCAGTATATATGAAGTAAGGCCTGCGGATTGTGCGGGGTTTCCTCATCTTACAAAAAAGAAGTTCACAGAATATATCCATGTTCATAAGCAAAATGTAGAGCTTTGTCCAGCAACATATACGATGGTAGAAAAGATGAAGGCTTTAGAAAAAGACATCTTCCAGAAATAAAATTTCTATTGGTTGCAAAAGAGTAATGGCAATTACATCAAATTGAATTAGCCTCCACTGAGGGTGTTGAAATTGATATATGGCTGCAGCATTTTTCAAAAATTGAAATTTTTGTTTGCCAATAAATTGTTCAGGGTGTCCATATTCTAAACTGCTCCTAGTTTTTACTTCTACAATATGGAGTCTTTGGTCTTTTGAAGCAATAATATCTATTTCTAAATGCTTATATCTCCAGTTTTTTATTAGAATATCAAATCCGTTATTTATTAAGTATTCTGTGGCAAGGTTTTCGCCAAAATTCCCAGTATCTTTGTTTTTCATAATATGTATTTATTCAACAATTTAGGTAGTAGATAAATATGCAAACAGCGTATAAATTACAGGGAGTTCATAGGCATTATGATTGGGGTGGCACTCAGTTCATTCCTCAGTTAATGCAATTAAAGAATGATCAAAATAAGCCCTTCGCTGAATATTGGATGGGCGCTCATGTTTCTGCACCAGCAATGATTGAAACGGATATGTATGGTACCATTGCCTTAGATGAATTATTAGAAAAAGATAAAACTTTTGGCAGCTTACCTTATTTATATAAAATTTTAGATGTGTCAAGTATGTTAAGCATACAAGTGCATCCTGATAAAGAAAGTGCGGTTATTGGTTTTGAGAAAGAAGAGACTGCTGGAATTCCCATAAATGCAGCGAATAGAAATTACAAAGACAAAAATCATAAGCCAGAAGTTATGGTGGCTTTAAGTGATTTTTGGTTATTACATGGATTCTTGGCGCCGGAATTATTACATAAAAGATTAGAAGATTTTAAACCATTAAATGGTTTGTTAAAGGAGTTTTCTAATGCTAATTATAAAAATTTGTATCAGCATTTTATGCAACTGGATGTTGCTGCTTCTGATGCCATTTTACAACCACTCTTGCAAGAAGCTATAGCTTCTGTAAAAAATGGATCTGTAGATAAAATGCATCCGCATTGGTGGGCGAACAAATATTATAATGGAGTAGTGCCTGCAGAAAATATTGATAAAGGAATTTTCTCTATTTATATTTTGAACATAGTGTACATTCCAAAAAATCAAGGAATTTTTCAAGGAGCAGGGTTGTTGCATGCTTATTTAGAAGGGCAGAATATTGAACTCATGGCTAATAGTGATAATGTGCTAAGAGGTGGTTTAACGCCGAAGCATGTTGACATAAATGAATTAATTCAACATGTGCAATTTAAGCCTACTTATCCTGCAGTAATGGAGGGGACACCCATAAACACAAATGAAATCAATTACCCATGCCCTGTGACAGACTTTGGTTTAAGTAGAATAGCTTTGAAGGCTGGTGAATCTTACACAATACATACGCAATCTATTGAAATGCTATTGGTGATGGAAGGTCAATTGGAGTTAAATGGTATTTCTTTCAAAGTTGGGGAAGTAGCCATGATAAAGCCCGAACAGGCAATCACCCTAGGTTCTACAATGAATACATTGATCTTTAGGTCTTTTGCTCCCTAAGGTTATTCACAATTGAGGAAAAGCAAACTGATTAAATAATACGCTAAAACCTTATTTTTGTTCTCAGAACATAAAAAGGAATAAAAAAGAAATTATGAAATTGAATAGACAAATAATAGTAGCATTAGTAATTATGGTAGCAATGAGTGCTTTGTATAGAGTTTTACCAAGTAGACCTTTGGGCTTTGCTCCTCAAATTGCCATTGCATTATTTGGTGGATCATTATTTGCAACTAAAAAACAATATGCTTTTTTATTACCATTAGTTTCCATGTTTTTATCTGATGCTTTATATCAGGTTTTATACATCAATCATTTAAGTCCTTTTGAAGGATTTTATGAAGGCCAATGGATTAATTATATTTTAATTGCATCTACAGCTGTATTTGGATTTGGTTTACAAAGCAATAAATTATCAAAACATATTGCTAGTTTCTTAGCAGCTCCAACAGTATATTTCTTGTTATCTAATTTTATTGTTTGGGCTAGTTTTGGTGGATATAAACATCCATTAACTTTAGTTGGTTTATCACAAACTATGGCTGATGGCTTACCATTCTATCCAAATAGTGTTGCAGGTACATTAGTATTTGGTGCAGTAATTTTTGGTGCATTCAGATTGATGGTGCCTAAATTCAAAGCAATCTAATTTTTCGTCAACTCGTTTTTCTCAAATTCTTCGTCAATATTCCAAGGGCCATTGTCGGCGGCTAGGGTAGCTAATTCGTCACACCTGTTATTGTAAGGGTTATCTGCATGTCCTTTTACCCATTGAAATTGTATATTCAAATTTGAAGCTAATTGGTGGTATTGTAACCATAGATCTTTATTCTTTTTCCCTCCTTTAAAATCTGTTCTAATCCAATTGTCCAACCATTTTTTTTGAATCGAGTCTATAATGTACTTGCTATCAGTATAAATTAGTATGGGTAATTTTTTAGTTTTTAGTTGCATGAGTGCTTTGATTACTCCCAATAATTCCATTCTATTATTGGTGGTGTTCCTATATGCTTCAGCTATTTCTTTGACTTTTCCATTCCACATCAAAATAGCTCCAAATCCTCCTTTGCCTGGATTTCCTCTGGAAGAACCATCTGTGTAAATGACTATTTTATCCATTTATCTATTCTAAAGTGTTGATAATAAGCAATATACAAATCTAGTGGTAGAACTCCTACAATTTAAGGAAGATTCTTTTTTAATGTGTTTTTAATACACATTATTTTTTATCTTTAAACTCGGTTAAAATTGATTGTAAACGATTGAATTGCTTAAAACTATGTCAACTGTGGTGCCCAAGAAAGCTGCAACAAAAAAAGTAGCTACAAAAAGTTCTTCAAAGCTTAAATTAAGTTTCCATTTAAAATACAAAACACATTTTGGACAGATTATTTATTTGTATGGTAACCATCCTCAATTGGGTAATAATGAAATAGATCAAGCTATTCCAATGGTATATTTAAATGATGATTATTGGGTATTACATGTTTCATTGGACACTATTCCACAAGATAAAGTCACTTACCATTATTTTATTTTAAATGAAGATGGAACAAGAGTCTTTGATGCAGGAATTGGTCAATCTATACATCCTGCATTAATGCAAAAAAATGAAATGGTGATAATAGATAGTTGGAACTTTACTGGTTTTAAAGAGAATGCATTTTATACATCCCCATTTGACAAAGTACTATTGTCAAAGTCTGTGAAGGAAGTAAAACCAAGCATATATGATACAAAAACTACTCATGTCTTTAGAGTAAAAGCTCCATTGTTAGATGCTGATCAAACCATTTGCATAATTGGTGAGTCATCTATAATTGGTGCATGGGACAGCGCCAAAGCAAAGCCGTTAAATAAAATACAAGGCGAACAATTTTTTGAAATTGCATTGGATGTTCAAAAAAGTAATTTCCCTTTTGTATATAAATATGGCGTGTATAACACCAAGACCAATTCTTTTGTATCATTTGAAGAAGGTAATAATAGAGTTTTGTATGAGCCAGTAGGGAAAGGCAAATTGGTTTTAGTGAACGATGGATTTGTACATTTAAATGCAAAAACATGGAAAGGCACAGGTGTTGCGATTCCTGTTTTCTCATTAAGATCCAAGCAGAGTGCGGGCGTAGGAGAGTTTGCAGATTTAAAATTATTAGTAGATTGGTCAAATCAAGTGGGTGTAAAATTAATTCAAATTTTACCTATCAATGATACCACAGCAACCCATACATGGATGGACTCTTATCCTTATGCAGCTATCTCTGCATTTGCCTTACATCCTATGTATGTTAGAATTGAAGATCTCTTTAGCAAAGAACAACAAGCTTTAATCAAGCCATTTAAATCAACAATTGCAGCTTTAAATCATTTACCAGAAGTAGATTTTGAAGCTGTTATGAAATTAAAATGGGAAGTATTCAGATTAGCGTATAAAGAGAATGGCGCAAAAGTGCTGGCGAGTAAAGATTTTGCTTTGTATTTTGAACAAAATAAAAATTGGCTGGTTTCTTACAGTAAATTTTCTTATTTGAGAGATTTGCATGGCACTGTAGATTTTAACCAATGGCCAACACATGAAGTTAAAGATGACAAAGTGATTCATTTTTTCTATTTTGTACAATATCAATTACACTTACAATTATTAGATGCAACGAATTACGCGCATTCACAAGGCGTGGTCGTGAAAGGGGATATACCTATTGGCGTGTATAGGTATGGAGCAGATGCATGGCAAAACAAGCATTTATTTCATATGGATATGCAAGCCGGTGCTCCACCAGACGATTTTGCTATTGCTGGACAAAATTGGGGTTTCCCAACATATAATTGGAAAGAAATGGCATCAGATGGATATGCATGGTGGAAGTCAAGATTTAATCAAATGAAATACTATTTTGATGCTTTTAGAATTGATCATATTCTTGGTTTCTTTAGAATATGGAGTATTCCTCTGCATGCTGTTGAGGGAATATTGGGGCATTTTGTTCCAGCCATACCCGTTTCTATCAATGAATTGAATGCAAAGAATATTTTTGTAGATCACTATAGATTAACCCAACCTTTTATCAATGAAACAGTATTGTTTCAAGAATTTGGATATGATAATGAATTGATCAAAAAAGAATATTTAAAACATATTGGTGATGGGCATTATGAATTATTGCCAGCTTATAAAACACAAAGACAGGTAGAGACTTATTTTAGTGTAATGCCTCAAGATGAATGGCATGGTAAAATAAAGCAAGGATTATTTAATTTAATCAGCAATGTGATATTAATTGATGATGAAAAGCCACATCATTTTCATTATAGATTTAATATGGAGCATACTAGCTCTTTTCAACATTTGGATCATAATATTAAAAATAATTTGAAAGAATTGTATGTTGATTATTTCTTCAAAAGACAGGATAGTGCTTGGGAAAAAGAAGCCATGGAGAAATTGCCTATGTTGAAATTATCTACAGATATGTTAATCTGTGGAGAGGATTTAGGTTTGGTTCCATCTTGTGTTCCTAATGTAATGTATCAGTTAGGCATGCTAAGTTTAGAAGTGCAAAGAATGCCTAAGGCAAGTGAAAAAACTTTCTTTCATCCAAATGATGCCCCTTACTTAAGTGTTGTTACCCCTTCTTCACATGATACGAGTACAGTAAGAGGTTGGTGGGAAGAAGATAGAGCAAAGACCCAGCAGTTTTATAATAATGAATTAGGTCAATGGGGAGAAGCTCCTCAATATTGCGAAGCTTGGATTTTGAAAGCAATATTGATGCAGCACTTGTATTCCCCAGCTATGTGGGCTATTTTTCAATTACAATGTTTTTTGGGAGTAGATGAAACTATTAGAAGAAATGAACCTGATGAAGAAAGAATTAATATACCAGCTAATTCCAAACATTATTGGAGATATAGAATGCATATTAATTTAGAAGATCTAATTTTGTCCAAGTCTTTTAATCAGAGTTGGAAAGAAGCCATTCATTCCAGCGGCCGTTAAAATTATTATTGTGCAATTAGATTTTTGGGAACAACAATTACCTTTTGAATATCCTTTTACTATTTCTAATGGTAGAACAAAGACACATCAGCATACCCTGATGGTTAGATTGTCCTTGGGCAATTGGTCTGGCTTTGGAGAGGCACCCGCCATTGCATACTACAATGTGACAGTGGAATCCATGATGCAAACTTTAGAAAAGCATCAAAAGTCTATTGAGAAATTTGCATTAACCGATCCAGAAAGATTTTGGCATTTCTTACATCATTTATTACCCAATGATCCATTTTTGGTATGTGCTTTGGATATGGCAGCATGGGATTTATGGGGTCAGATGAAAAAATTGTCCATACACGATTTATGGAATACTGAATGGGATGAAGCTACACCAACACCTATTTGTGATTATACCTTAGGGATTGATCCTATAGAAAAGATGGTACAGAAAATGAAAGATCATCCTTGGCCCATCTATAAGGTTAAAGTTGGAACGGATTATGATATTGAAATGATCACTGCTTTAAGACAATATACCGATAAACCATTAAGAGTAGATGCCAATGCTGGATGGACAACAGCAGAAGCTTTAGTTAAAATACCTGCTTTAGCAAAATTAGGAGTTGAATTAGTAGAACAACCCTTGGCTAAAGACAATTGGGAAGGAATGGAGCAATTAAAAAAACAATCCAGTCTTCCACTAT
>CAWULX010000023.1:0-13726 GCA_963923775.1 uncultured bacterium | reverse complement strand
ATAAAACAAATTATAGAACCAGGCCTTTAGGATCAACTTTATTAAGTGATCAATTGCCTGATAATAGTGCCAACGGGTTATATTCCAAATTAATCAGTAATAGTAGTGTAAGAAATCCTGCTGCTGTTTCAAGTGTCCTAACCATGGAAGGTTTAAGATCTGCTGAAGATTACGAAAGAACTTTTGCAAGAAAATTAACAGAGAACGAATATTTCTTTAATCCTCAGATTGGATTCTTGTCTTTGAATATTCCCTTGCAACCTGATGAGGTGTTGGGTGTGGCTTTTCAGTACACTTATAATGGAAAGGTTTTTCAAGTGGGAGAATTTTCTGAAAATATTGCACTAGATCAAAACAAAGGGGTGCAACAAATTTTATTCTTGAAGTTATTAAAAGCAACTACACAAAGAACAGATTTACCTATTTGGGATTTAATGATGAAGAACGTTTATTCATTAGATTTATTTGGTCAATTACAACAACAAGACTTTCAATTAAACATTTTATATGAAGAACCTAGTGCCGGTTTAAAAAGATATTTACCAGTAACTAGCAAAGCGGTTGAAGGAAGGTCTTTGATTAAATTATTGAATTTAGACAGATTAAATAATAGAAACGATCCACAACCTGATGGAGTATTTGACTATGTGGAAGGTTATACAGTGATTTCTAGAATGGGTAGAATCGTATTTCCTTTGCTAGAACCCTTTGGTAAGGATTTACAAGAAATTGCTTTTAAAGGAATTGATACCAATATCACTAAGAAATATATTTATCCGCAATTATATCGCAATATCAAAGCAGAAGCACAAACCTATGCCAACTTAAATAGGTTTGTTATGGAAGGGCAAGTAAAAGGAAGTAGTGGTGGTTCAGAAATTAGCTTGAATGCATTTAATGTTCCTCCAGGATCGGTGAGTGTGAGAGCAGGTGGTCAAATCTTAAAAGAAGGTTTGGACTATATGGTGGATTATGGATCAGGTACTGTTAGAATTATTAATCCAGGTATTTTAAGCTCTAATATACCAGTGAATGTGTCTTTTGAAAACAATATTGGATTTGGATTCCAAGAGAGAGGCTTCAGGGCTTTGCGTTTGGATTATATGGCTAGTAAGAATTTTAATTTTGGTTTTTCTTCTACCAGATTAAGTGAACGACCCTTCTTTACTAAAACCAATTTTGGTTCTGATCCTATCAAGAACTCCATGTATGGTTTTGATTTTAATTACAAAGCAGATTTACCTGGTTTAACCAGAGCCTTAAATAAATTACCTTTTTACACCACTAAAGCAAAATCTTATTTAACCGCTTATGGCGAAGCTGCATTTTTAAAACCAGGGCACGCGCAACAAATTGGTAGAGGAGGATCCGGTGTGGTTTACTTAGACGATTTTGAAGCAGCAAGAACCAATATTGATTTAAGGTTTCCCTTTACTGCATGGGCTTTGGCTTCAACACCTATGGATAGATTTCCTGCAGATGCTGTATCAGATTCTGTAAACTATAATTTCAGTAGATCAAGATTGGCATGGTATACCATTGAACCAACACTACAGGATAAAAACAGTGGTAATAATCCTGTGGCAGAAAATCTAGCTGACTTAAGTGATCCAAGAGTAAGACAGGTATTTACTAATGAATTATTTCCTCAAAAGACAACCAATATCACGGATGTTCAATTGCCAACTTTTGATTTGAGTTATTATCCAAAAGAAAGAGGCCCTTATAATTATGATTATAAAAATTTAGATGCCTATGGTAAATTAAATAATCCTGCAGCTAAATGGGGAGGCATTATGCGTTCTTTAGATCAAACAGATTTTGAAACAAGTGTTATTGAGTATGTTGAATTTTGGGTACAAGATCCATTTATTAAATCACCAGCAAGTAAAGGAAAATTAATTTTAAACTTAGGTAATGTAAGTGAGGATATCTTAAGAGATGGAAGAAGATTTTATGAAAATGGCATGCCTACCCCAAAAATTCCAGCAAGTATTGATAGTTCTACTTGGGGATATGTACCAGTAAACCCTATTCAAGTAACCAATGCATTTAGTAATAACCCAGAAGATAGAAAATACCAAGACGTAGGATTTGATGGTATGAATGATGCAGAAGAAGCAAAGAAAAGAGCTTATTTAATTAATAAAATTCCTAACGCAAATCTTGCTCAACAGATACTAAAAGATCCTTCTGCTGATAACTATGTTTGGTATAGAGATCCTAGTTATGATGCCAGTAAAACGGGTATATTAGGAAGGTATAAATATTTTAATAATCCACAGGGTAACTCAGCTTTAGCCGGTACTAGTCAGTTTAGTAGTGCAGCAACCTTACTGCCAGATAACGAAGATTTAAACAGAGACAATACTTTAAACGAAACAGAAGCTTATTTCGAATACGAAATTGATTTACAAAAAAACAAATTAGGAGTAGGAACCACAAGGTATGTGACCGATTCTAAAACGGTGAATGTAACTCTAGCAGATGGATCAAAATCTCAGGAGAGCTGGTATTTGTTTAGAGTTCCCATTAAATCTTACTCAAATAGTTATGGAGGCATTAGAGATTTTAAATCTATTCGTTTTATTAGAATGTATTTAACTGGATTTGAAGATTCAGTAACATTGCGTTTTGCTAAATTAGATTTAGTAAGAAATCAATGGAGGCAGTTTGCGTATGAAATAGATACAACAGGAGATTATAAAGCTATCCCAGTAAGTAATACCACAACAGTGAATACTTTGGCAGTAAGTGTGGAAGAAAATGGAAGTAGGACTCCAGTGAATTATGTTATTCCTCCAGGCATTGAAAGAGTTCAATTATTAAGTAATAATGGAGTGAACCTTTTACAAAATGAGCAAGCTTTAAGTATTCAACTAAATAATTTACCATCTAAGAGTGCAAGAGGGGTATTTAAAACCATGAATATTGATGTTAGACGTTATGGTAAATTATCCATGTTTATCCATGCAGAGAATAAAAATACTATTGATGTGGTTGAAAAAGGAACCATGACAGCTGTGATTAGATTAGGTCAAGATTTCCAAAACAACTATTACGAGATTCGTATTCCGTTAACGACAACTAAAAGAAAAACCTATGCTACTTCTGAAGCCAATTTGGTTTGGCCAACAGAAAATGAATTGAATTTAAGTTTAAACGATTTGGTGCAACTTAAACTTGCAAGAGATAAAGCACGTCAATCTTATAATACCATTTATAGAGTCCTACAATCTAATGGACATACTTATAGTGTAATGGGTAATCCAAACCTTGGGGAAGTAAGAGGTATCTTAATGGCCATTGAGAATAGCTCCAACATTCAGAACATGAATGCTGAGGTTTGGTTGAATGAATTAAGATTATCAGATTTAGACGAAAGAGGCTCTTGGGCGGCTTTAGGAAGAATGGATATGGTATTAGCAGATTTAGGTACGGTTGCAGTTTCTGTAAATAATAGAACAGCAGGGTTTGGAAGCATCGAACAAAAGATGAATGAAAGAGCAAAGACCGGTTTATCTCAAATTGATTTGGCAACCAATATTGAAGCGGGGAAACTATTGCCTAAGCAAGTGAAAGTTTCATTACCAGTATTTGCAAGTATTAATAAGACCAGCGAAAATCCAGAATTTGATCCATTCAATAAAGATATCTTGTATACAGATAAAATTAAATCTTTATCGGGTGCTGCAAGAGATTCTGTAATAAATGCTTCATCAGATCAAACCACTATTAAAACATTGAATTTTACCAATGTAAGAATATTACCAGGTAAGAAGCCAAGCATTATTAGTATTAGCAACCTTGATTTTAGTTATTCTTATTCTCAATTAAATCAAACCAGCCCGGTGATTGAAATGAACAAGATGGTAAAACAAAGAGGCGCTATTGGTTATACTTTCAATAACACGGGTAAATCTTATCAACCATTTGGTAAACTATTAAAGAATGCTTCTCCTTGGTTTAACTTGATTAAAGAAGTGAATGTTAATCCAACACCAAGTTTAATTAGTTATAGAACTGTTTTTGATAGACAAATGGGTGAGTTTACACCAAGAGTAATTAACTCTTTTGACGGAACCACCGATAAAGCAGAAACCACTTTTAACAAGTACTTTACCATGAGTAGGTTATTCAATATGAGATGGCCAATGACAAGGTCTTTGAATATGGATTTTGCTGCTAATTTAAATTCTAGAATTGACGAACCAGACGGTAAAATAGATACTCAAGCTAAGAAGGATTCATTATGGAGAATGCTATTGAAAGGCGGTAGAAATACATTGTATAACCAAAGAATTTCTATGCGATATGATTTGCCCACCAATAAATTCCCCTTAACAGATTGGATTTTATCAAGCTATAATATCACTACCAATTACAATTGGATTGGAGCTAGTAGGTTGGCAGTCGGTATGGGAAATACAATTGAAAACACTTTTTCACAACAATTGAATGCACAGTTTAATTTTATGAATTTCTATAAAAAGTCCAAGTTCATAAAATCTGCATTGTCTGATAGTAGATATGCTTCAGCTCCTACTAATCCTATTAGTACAAAAATCTTGATTACTAAGGAAGAAGCTATTGGCAATAAAACTGGAAAAGAAAGAGTAGAAGCTTTAAAGAAGTGGAAAGATGCAAGAAGACAGGAGAGAATTGCTCAAAGAGTTTTAAGAGCTAATCAATTATACAATGTTCCTGGTCCAATCAAGTCTATAGTTTCTTTATTAACCATGGTGCAAAATGGATCCTTGGACTACACAGAAAATTATAATAGTAGATTGCCAGGTTATATGAATGGAGTGCAGTTTGTGGACAAAGGTTGGAATGGGTTTGCTCCTGGTATTGAATATACTATTGGATATCAACCCGATTCCAATTGGTTAAATCAACAAGAAAAGAAAAAATATTTATCAAGAGATCCGGCATTCAATATGCTGTTTAGACAAGGCTTTGATCAAAAATTATCTGCAAGATTATTAATTGAACCAATTAGGTCAATGATGATTGATGTAAGATTAGACAAAACATTTACCAAAGAGTATGCCGAACTATTCAAAGACACCAGCTTTAACTTTAATGGATCAAGAGTGCACTCTAATCCATTATCAGCGGGTGGATTTAATATCAGTTATGTGGCTTTGAATACTTTCTTTGATAAACATGATCCTAATGTAATTTCTGATCAATTTAAATTATTCCAAAACTATAGAACCATTATTTCTAATAGGGTGGCAGCGTCAAATGGATTCCCAACCAATGAAGGTAATTATGCAAAAGGTTATGGTAGATATGCACAAGATGTATTAATACCAGCCTTTATCGCAGCTTATACGGGGCAGGATCCAAAGAAAGTGAATTTATTGAATCAATCTAATACAAGTATAAGATCCAATCCATTTTCAGGCATGTTGCCCAAACCTAACTGGTCTGTTTTGTACAATGGATTAACAAAAGTTCCATTCTTATCTGAGTTATTTAGTAATATCACTTTATCTCATGGCTATAACAGTAACTTATCCATGAATAGTTTTCAAAGTTCTTTATTGTATGCTGCAGAAAATAGAAATGGAAGATCGGTGCCTACTTTTTTAGATACAGTTAGTGGAAACTATATGCCTTATTTCTTAATACCCAATATTACTATTGCAGAGAGAATGGAACCTTTGATTGGTTTAAATCTAACAACACTTACACAATGGTCTTTGAGATTTGAATACAAGAAAAGTAGAATGTTGGCGTTAAGCTTGGTGGATTATCAATTAAGTGAAAACAATAGTACAGAATGGGTTTTTGGAACTAGTTATAGAAAAAGGGGATTAAGATTACCATTCAATATTCCGGGCTTAAACAATAATAAATTAGCCAATGATTTAACATTTAGGTTAGATGTTTCTTTAAGAGATGTATTTAATAGTAATAGTAGATTAGATCAAACCAATGCTTATGGTACTGGAGGACAAAGAGAATTAACCTTGCAGCCATCTATAGACTATGTATTAAATAGTAAGATTAATTTGAAATTCTACTTTGATCAAAGAAGAGCTACACCATATATTTCTTCTTCACCACCAATGACCAATACTAGGGCAGGGGTGAATATAAGAATAGCACTTTAAAAGTGCTATTCTATTAGAGTATCTTAATGCTTAGCTTTTTTTGAAGGCCCATTGAATCATTAACTTCCAAGTTGGCTTTTTTCCGTACAAAAGTATTCCTGTTCGGTATATTTTTCCACTTAACCATGTAGTAAATAAGAATCCAATAATTAAGGTGCCCATACTTAATGCTAGTTCCCAATAACTTACAGCACTTGGAACTCCGTAAGCTATTCTTGCCATCATTACCATTGGTGAACTAAAAGGTATAATACTTGCCCAAAAAGCAATGGGTGTATTGGGATTTTGAGTTACCATATTAGTTATGATATAAGAGAAAATTAGCGGCATAGTCACTGGGAACAATAAACTTTGCGCATCTTGAGCATCTTCGTTAACTACACTACCCACTGCAGCAAACAAAGAAGAATAAAATAAATATCCTCCCAAGAAATAAAATATAAAACAGCTAATAATCAAGGGCCAGTTGGCAGTTGCAAAAGTATGTTGCATAGCATAAATCTGTTTAGCAGATTCACTTGCCCCAGCCATTCCAGCTGTCATCTGTCCATTATTTTGTTGTAAGGTTGTTACTTGATGTTGAATATCTGCTGGTAAGAAGTTGGTTGCAATACTTGTTAATGAAATAATTAAAGTAATCCATAAAATAAATTGTGTTAAACCTACTGCACCAATGCCAATAATCTTACCCAACATTAATTCGAATGGTTTTACGCTGCTAATAATCACTTCAGCAATACGATTGGTTTTTTCTTCCATCACTCCACGCATAACCATGGTGCCATAAATAAACATGGTTAAGTAAATTAAAAAACCACTTGCATAACCAATTCCCATGGCAAGACCTGCATTACTTTCTTTGCTAGAACTTCCTTTGTCTTCATAAGCTTTCAATTCAGCAAATTGAGATGCTTTGTGAATTGAATCAAGTATATTTTGTTGAATACCTGCTTCTTGTAACATTTGGTCTTCTATTGCATTGTTTATTTTTGAAGTGATACTATTTTGAAGCATGAGTCCCATAGACTTTTTAGACCTTAAAATGTATGCTGTTTTTTCATGTCCTTCAAATTTTGGAATGATTAAAACATCAGTGTAACCCTTGTCTTTATAGTTATTGGTATCTACATCTTTTGGGAAACTAAATTCTATTTGCTCGGAATTCTTCAATGCTGATTGGATAAATCCATTAGGATCTACCACGGCAATTTTTCTATGTTCTGCACCTGATACGGATACATAAGCGGATCCTGCAATCAGCCCAACAATTAATAAAGGCATTAAAAACGTAACCAATAGAAAGCGTTTATTGCTTACTCTAGTGGTGTATTCTCTTTGTATAATTAACCAGATCTTATTCATTTATAAATATTTTTTGGGGATTATAATGGTTGAAATGCTCTTGTAGTAGAATGGGTGTTTTCTACCAATTGAATAAAGATTTCATTTAATGAAGGAAGCACTTCGTTGTAACCAACAATTTGTATATTTTCTTTTAATAAATGAGCTAGTACATCATTGCTTTTATATCCTTCGTTGATTTTAACTATATTTTTATGACTTGCAGTAGATACCACTGAGAAAATGGCATTTTCATGTAAGCTAATTGCTTCAGCAGTTTGAATACTGAAAATATTTTCTTTAAACTGTTGTTTGATATCTGTAACTGTGCCATCCAAAATCTTCTTTCCAAGGTTTACCAGTACAATTTGGTCACAAATTTCTTCCACTTGCTCCATTCTATGTGTACTAAAAATAATGGTAGATCCTTTTTTAGATAAATTAAAAATTTCGTCCTTGATTAAATTAGCATTCACGGGATCTAATCCACTAAATGGCTCATCTAGTATAATTAATTTAGGTTCATGTAAAATGGTAGTCACGAATTGTAATTTCTGGCTCATTCCCTTGCTCAGGTCCTCTACTTTCTTATTCCACCAAGATTCCATTTCAAATTTCTTAAACCAATATTTAATTTTTTCTGTGGCTTCATTTTTCGATAAACCTTTTAATTGTGCAAGGTATAATGCTTGTTCTCCAATTTTCATTTTTTTATACAAGCCTCTTTCTTCAGGCATGTATCCAATTTTTTGAATATCGTTGATGGGGTCAAATGTTTTTCCATCCAAAGTAATTGTTCCGCTATCAGGATAAAAAATTCCAGTGATCATTCTAAGTAAAGTGGTTTTACCTGCTCCATTGGGGCCCAATAAACCAAAAATGCTACCTTCTTGAATGTCAAAACTAATATCATCCACCGCTTTCTGGTCTGAATAATATTTCTTTAAATGTGATAAACTTAAAATAGGATCCATATTGTCAATTTATACCCAAATGTAATATCCTTTTTGATAGATAGCTGCCTCATTTTTGATAAGTGGAAAAACAAGGACTATATTCGTAAAAATTTAGACCATATGTTACAGAATAAGCGTGTTTTCTCATTGATATTAGTAGTTGCTCTAGTAGGATTAAGTAGCTGGGGTTTTTTAGTACATCGTACTATTAATCAGATTTCTATTTATACTTTACCTGAACCATTGCGTTCTTTTTTTCATAAGGATAAAGCCTATATGGTTTTTAATTCTGTTCGTCCCGATATTAGAAGAAATACCGATAAGACAGAGGGCTCTAAGCATTTTATAGATTTGGAGAAGTTTGGTCCAAACGCAGTGAATAATATGCCAATGGATTGGGCAAATGCAGTGAAGAAATATTCTGAAGATACTTTGAGAGAATACGGATGGGGTCCATATAATGCTATTATGCAATTGAATAATTTAACCAAAGCATTTAAATCGGGTAATTCTGATAGTATTTATTTCTATGCAGCAGACTTAGCACATTATATTAGTGATTTACATGTTCCATTGCATACTACAGACAATCATGATGGACAATTAACTGGACAAAAAGGGATGCATGCTTTATGGGAATCTACTATTCCTGAGTTAACCATTCAACAATACATGTTGTTTAATAATCATAAAGCAACCTATATTAAAGATCCTGCAACTGCATTATGGGCTGATGTTAGAAAAGCGCATGCTTTATTACCAGCCATGTTTGCCATTGAAAAAGAAGTAAGTATTCAATTTACGCCAGATACTAAATATCGTATGCAAATGCGATATGGTAAGGAAACAAAAACCTATACCAAAGAATTTGCCGAAGCTTACGCAAAAGCTTTAGGTCAAACTATTAATGGGCAGTTAATTGCTTCTGCGAATATGGTGACTGATTTTTGGTATACTGCTTGGGTGAATGCAGGTAAACCAGTATTAGCAACTTCTAGAGATTTAAACACCGATTTAGATTTGGAATTAAAATCATTTAAGAACAATGCATTAATCAATGATGGATTATTGATTAGCAAGAAATCAAAACCTGAAGATTAGTTTTATAATAAAGCTGCAGCAATGGCTTGGGCACATTTTTGTCCATCCATTGCTGCACTTACAATGCCTCCTGCATAGCCAGCACCTTCACCACAAGGGTATAAATTCATAATTTGAGGATGTTGTAAACTTGTCTCATCTCTTGGAATACGCACTGGGGAAGAGGTCCTACTTTCGGTAGCTACCACTATCGCATCATTGGTATAATATCCTCTCATTTTTTTACCAAAAGATTTAAATCCTTCTTGTAAAGTATGATGTACAAAAGAGGGTAGTACTGTTTTTAAATCACTTTCTTTTAATCCTGGTAAATAACTTGCATCGGGTAAATCTTTGGTGGATTTATTTTCACAGAAGTTCACTAATCTACTCGCTGGTGCCACTTGTAATCCTCCACCTGCTATAAATGCAGCTTTTTCTACTTCTTTTTGAAAGGACAATAATAATAATGGATTGTTTTCAGTGATCTTTATTTTTTGTTTTTGTAAATATTGATATGCTGCGGCATGATCAATTTGCACCACCATTCCACTATTGGCATAAGGATTATTTCTTTTGCTAGGACTCCATCCATTCACTACAATTTCTCCAGGTGCTGTCGCTGCAGGCGCAATAATACCACCCGGGCACATACAGAAACTAAAAACCCCTCTTTGATGAACCTGTTCTACCAAACTATAACTAGCTGGAGGTAAATTTGGATCTCTTAGCAAACAATGATATTGTATAGCATCAATAATAGATTGAGGATGCTCCACCCGAACGCCTAATGCAAATGGCTTGGCTTCAATCAATATTTTTTTACGATCCAATAATTCAAATATATCTCGTGCAGAATGTCCAGTGGCTAATAGTAATGCTTTTGTCGCAATGCGATCTCCATCTGCTGTGATAATTTCTTTTAGTTCATTTTTTTCTATGACTAAATCGGTTAATTTCTTTTCAAACAAAACCTTCCCACCACTATTTTCAATCTGTTCCCGCATCGCAGTAATAATGTGTGGTAATTTATTGGTGCCAATATGTGGATGGGCTTCATATAAAACACGATCATCTGCACCAAATTGATAAAATAGTTGTAAGATTTTATCTATGCTACCTCTTTTATTACTTCTTGTATATAATTTACCATCACTATAAGTACCAGCACCACCTTCTCCAAAGCAGTAATTACTTTCTGGATCTACAATACCTACTTTATTTAGTCTAGCTAAATCTCTTCTTCTGGAACGTACATCTTTACCTCTTTCCAAAACGATGGGTCTTAGACCCAACAAAATACATTCCAATGCAGCGAATAATCCTGCAGGCCCTGCACCAACAATGACCACTTCTTTGGCATTGGCTGGAAGGCTAGTAAAATGATAGGGTTTGGCGGTTCTCTCTAAAACGGGCTCCTCAATAAAGGCCAATACGGTTAAATTGATCCAAACCTGTTGGCGGCTTCTTGCGTCGATGGATTGTTTGAGAATATGATAGCCAGAAACAGCGTCTATTGGCTTAGCCAGACTCTGTGCTATGTATTGTATAACGGTCCTTTCTTGTGCTGCCTCCGCAGGTTTTAAGCGGAGCTGAATTTTTTCTTGCATGGGGTTAGGTATTTATCCTAAAAAATGCCAATAAGTTAAAATCTGCTATTAAAATGGTAGGTCGTCACTTCCCTCGTTCATCTCTCCAGCAGGCATATCAAAATAGCTGCTTTCAGAAGGGGCTGCATTTCCACCTAAGGCAACTGCTTCCATTCTCCAAGCGTCTAAATTGGTAATATAATTATCCTTGCCGTCCTTGTTCCACTTGGAACCCTTGATATTGAATAATACCTTAACCGTATCTCCAATATTGAATCTGTCTGGCAAACTGGTTCTATCTTGTACACATTGGAATTTTACATAATTTGTTATGGTTTTTCCATTAATATCATCGGACTTCTCTATTACAAATTCCCTTGTTTTAAAGGTCTCTTTTCTCTGAACAGTATCGTACTTGGCAATTAATTTACCCATTAACTCGTAGCTCATATATATTTATTAAGTGGGTAAAGGTAGGTAAAAATAGGCATAAACTGGGGGCGCACATATGAAAGCTAAAGGGCATTCGTTTTCGCAAAAAATAAATTCTAAAAAAAGTGGATAAACTTCATTTTTTATCAAAATAAGGCTATCTTGAAAGGCGATTAAGGAATTTAGAAAATGGTCAAAATCAGGCTATTTCATACATGTAAAAAAAACCAAATAAAAAAGTTTTTTTTTCAACAATTCTTTTGAATATTCGCAGACTGAATTAGGAAATAAGCTTCCTAGCAAATCAGTAGGATTTAGGTAAATTAAATTTTAACTAGAAAAAGGGTTAGTAAGTATATATGGCGAAAAGTGTTGACATAGTTTGGAGTAATTGTTTAAAGATAATTAAGGACATTGTAGAATGGCAACATTTTAAAACATGGTTCGAGCCTATCCAGCCGGTAGAATTGAAAGATAATGTCTTAATGATTCAAGTCCCAAGTCAATTCTTTTACGAATACATCGAAGAACATTACGTTAATTTATTAGCCAAAACTTTAAAGAGAGAATTAGGAAAAGAAGCTAGATTAGAGTACCGTATCATGGTAGATAGCGGTAATAATAAAAAAGGTTCAATGGATGTGCCAGCAAGTGGCATGAAAACATACAGTAACAATGAGATGAATTTCCCATTAGTTATTGATAATCCGGTTAAGAATCCGTTTGTGATTCCTGGGTTAAAGAAAATGCAGATTGATCCTCAGTTAAATCATAATTATACATTTGATGCTTTCATTGAGGGAGACTGCAATAGAGTAGCTCGCAGAGCTGGTAAAACAGTTGCTGAAAAACCTGGTGCTAACTCTTTTAATCCATTGGTAATTTATGGTGGGGTAGGTTTGGGTAAAACACATTTGGCTCAGGCAATTGGTAACGAGGTTAAACGTATCCATCCAAATAAGGTGGTTTTATATGTAAGCTCTGAGAAATTCATTAATCAATTTCAAGATCATAGTCGCAATAACGCCATCAATGATTTTATACATTTCTATCAATTAATAGATGTATTAATTATTGACGATGTGCAATTCTTTAACAGAGCAGAAAAATCACAAGATGCATTTTTTGCTATCTTTAACCATTTACACCAAAGTGGAAAGCAGTTGGTTTTGACTTCTGATAAAGCTCCCAAAGATTTGGAAGGATTACAAGAAAGATTATTAAGTCGTTTCAGATGGGGATTGAGTGCCGACATTCAAGTACCAGATTATGAAACGCGTATAGAGATATTAGAGAAGAAGATGAAGGCGGATGGTTTAGAAATGCCTAAAGAAGTAGTGAAGTATGTTGCTTATAATATTAATACCAATGTTAGAGAATTAGAAGGCGCCTTAATATCCTTATTAGCACAGTCTTCTTTGAATAAAAAAGAAATTGATGTAGAATTAGCTAAGAAGGTATTACGCAATTTTGTAAAAACAAGCAGCAAAGAGATCACCATCGATGCCATTCAAAAAATGGTATGTGAATTCTTTGAAGTGCCATACGATAAGTTATTACAAAAGACACGTAAGCGTGAAATTGTACAAGCACGTCAAATCACCATGTATTTGGCTAAAGCATTTACAAAAAATTCTTTGAAAACAATTGGAGAGCATTTTGGTGGACGAGATCATACTACAGTAATTCATTCTTGCCAAACGGTGAAAGACCTTATGGATACAGATTCAATGTTTAGAGAGAACGTAATGGAATTAACGCAGAAAGTACAGTTGGCTGCGATGTAATGAACATAATTTAGTTTATTCCTCACTTTTTTTAGGATTTTAACGATACAGTGCTTATTTTTGCACCCCTCGAAAGAGGTTCGGAGGAGAGGTGGATGAGTGGCTGAAATCAGTAGTTTGCTAAACTGCCGTACGGGTTAAACTGTACCAAGGGTTCGAATCCCTTCCTCTCCGCACTTAACTTAGTTCTTTTTGATACAATACCGGTTGAAACATATTTATAACGCAAGTTATAATGGAACGGGAAGTAGCGCAGGCCGGTAGCGCACTTGGTTTGGGACCAAGGGGTCGCAGGTTCGAATCCTGTCTTCCCGACACAAAAAAGAGCCATTGTTTTTAACAGTGGCTCTTTTGTTTTAAGTCTTTATTAGTATTCTATTTAATACTAGCTAAATCAATTACAAAACGGTATTTAA
>CAWULX010000022.1:0-13732 GCA_963923775.1 uncultured bacterium | reverse complement strand
GTTTCATTTTTAGTAATTGCATGAGAAGGTATTGCATTATTTGTTTGTTTAATGAGTGCTTGTTGGGTTAATTGTTGACATATAGAATCTCCAGCATCAATTAATTTTTTGGTGAATGCTTTGTCCAAAAATATTGGCGTCTCTGCTAATCTAAATTGAAGCTCCCCGCCATGTATTTTTTCAATAAAATCAATATAAGATTGATACTTTGCTTCTGTATAAGCCTCATTATATTGTTTTCTAATGCTAGGCTTCATCCTTTATGGCTTTATTCAAAAAATTGGGAATCAAAATAGAGAATGTAGCTTCCACTTTAGAAGGGTCTTTAATGGAGTGATGTGTTTTTTTCCATTTAAGTTCTCCAAAGCTTTCAATCATTGAATTTTTCACTTCAGGTTGTGTAAAGTAGGTATCCAACAAAGCAGGGTCTGCTTCTGGATGAAATTGTACCCCATACATCTGCTTATTGAACTTTACACCCATTATAGCTCTTTCTAAAGGCACACTAGGTCTTTCTTTTTCTAAAATGATGATTCTTGCGCCCATTGCTTCTATGGCTGTATCATTAGGTTCAGTTATCTGGTAATACCTGCTTTCCAATGTATAAAAAGGATCTTTTAATCCTTCAAATAGATCATCGTTTACTAAAGGATGAACTGGCAGTATGCCTATTTGCCTTGATTTTCTCAAAGATATTTTGCCAATATTAAAATGTCTGCAAGCAATTTGAAAACTATGACAAATTAAGAAGACCCATTTTTTCTGTTGAAAAGCCTTTTCTAACCATCCTACATATTGCTGATCCCATGCTTCATGAATGGTTTCAGTAGGGGAACCTGGGCCTCCAGTTGAAATATAAATATCAAAACTTAAATTGGGTACCTGACAACGATCTCTTAATTGAAAAATTGTTTTTTCAATAGGTCTTGAAATAGTCGCTGCCCAATTGTTTAAGATATTATCTATACACTGCATCCCTACATTAGGAGTCCCATCATACATATCTATAATGGCAATTTTAATGGGGGAGCTATTCATTAAAGATAACTTAAATTAGTCTTTGGAGATAAATTCAATATGGTCTCATACATTAATTGAATGGTATCAGTGATATCTTTCTTATGAATCATTTCAACCGTTGTATGCATGTATCTTAATGGAATAGAGATTAATACTGATGGACATCCATCATTAGCATATGCAAAACTATCTGTATCTGTTCCAGTACTTCTGCTTAAGGTTCTAAATTGAACTGGAATCTTTTTAGCTGTAGCAGTATCTTCTACTATCTTTAATAATTTATTATGAATAGCTGGAGCATAGGCTAATGAAGGACCATTACCACATTTAATATCTCCCTCAATAGCTTTATTGATCATTGGTGTATGTGTGTCATGCGTTACATCTGTAACAATAGCAATATTAGGTTTGATTCTTCTAGCAATCATCTCCGCACCTCTTAACCCAATTTCTTCTTGCACTGCATTCACTATATATAAGCCAAAAGGAATTTTCTTTTTATTTTCTTTTAATAATCTAGCCACTTCTGCAATCATGAAACCGCCAATTCGATTATCAAATGCTCTTCCAATAATAAAATCATGTGCTAATTCGTCAAAGCCTTCTTCGTATGTTACTACTGCGCCTATATGAATACCCAAAGCTTCTACTTCTTTCTTTGTTCTAGCTCCACAATCTAATGTTAAATTATCTACTTTAGGTTGTGGTTCTTTTTGTTCAGGGTTACTTAATCTAGTGTGAATGGCAGGCCATCCAAATACTGCTTTTACTGGTCCTTTTTTACCATGTATCCAAACACGCATACTTGGCGCAATTTGATGGTCAACTCCACCATTTCTTTTTAAATAAATTAAACCTTGATCACTGATATAATTAACAAACCAACTTATTTCATCAGCATGAGCTTCTATTACTACTTTAAAAGGAGCATCAGGATTAATCACACCAACGGCTGTTCCATAAGGATCTGAAAAAGTAGTATCTACATATTGCTTTACATAATTCAGCCATATTTTTTGGCCACTGCTTTCAAAACCCACTGGTGATGGGTTATTGATATACTGCTTTAGAAATTCGTATGCTTTTGGTTGAATCTCTGTCTTCTTTGTCTTTTTGGTAGTTGTTGCTTTTGCCATAATTGAACTTTGTATTTTATCTAGTGCAAGATAGTACATATTGCTTTTATTTATAGTTCAATAAATACTTACTTTTGTACACTTAAAGAATGATTCAACCACCTTTTGATATTGAAGCTTTATGGACCCTAAGTCCTGCTGATTTTGACGCAAAAGCAAAGCTTTTACACGCCTGGCAGGCAGAGCATAACCCGGTTTTTAGAGAGTGGGTAAATCTGACTTCAGGACAAGCTTTCTTACCTATTTCTTTTTTCAAAACACATGATGTTTATATTGGACAAAAACCTAGTATACATTTTGAAAGTAGTGGCACCACTGGTGATGTAGTAAGTAAACATTGGGTAGGTGATATTGGTTTATATGAAACTAGTTTTAATAAATGCTTTGAATTATTTTATGGCCATCCAGAAGAATATTGCGTAATAGGTTTATTGCCTTCTTATTTGGAAAGATCCCACTCAAGTTTGGTTTATATGGTGGATCATTTAATTAAACAATCCACTCATCCTCAAAGTGGCTTTTATTTAAATGAGTTCGAAAAATTAGATGCAGTTTTAAAACAACTTGAAGCAAATCAACAAAAAACAATATTGATTGGTGTGAGTTTTGCATTAATGGATTTTGGGGAGGCTTATCCTCAACAATTACAGCATACTATTGTAATGGAGACAGGAGGGATGAAGGGCAGAAGAACTGAAATGATTAAACCTTTATTGCACGCCTATCTGAATGAAAAGTTTGGAACTACCAATATCCATTCTGAATATGGCATGACGGAATTATTAAGCCAAGCATATGCAGTTAAGGAGGGCGTTTTCAGGTGCCCGCCATGGATGAAAATATTAGTAGGTGATGAAGAAGATCCCAATCAATTAAAAACAGTTGGAAGAGGAATATTACATGTGATTGATTTAGCCAATATATATAGTTGTGCTTTTATAGCCACTCAGGATATGGCAGAGGTGTACGAGGATGGCAGTTTTAGTGTACTTGGAAGGGCTGATAATAGTGATAGAAGAGGTTGTAGTCTTCTAGTGGTATAATATTAGCTTAATTCTTCAATAAGTTCTCTATATCTGCTATATAAGCAATATTTAAACTATAATTATATTGTCTTTTATCAGAATGGTCTCTTTGCTTTACAATCAATGGTTCTGAGTATTGCGTAGCCATTTTAAATTTCTGATTAATTCTAATAAAATAGTCACTTCTACTTTTATTCTGAGTTAAAGTATCTTTTTGCTGCACCCCAATTATTTTATTAATCAATTTAGTAGACAATTCTTCCCCTTTTAAATGGTGTTCGTATAGTTCTTCAATCAACTCTTTTTCTACAATTGTTAAAGCATTGAAGAAGTTATTATTCAAAATAGAAACAACTTCTTTAGGTAATTTCTTTTTTCTTTTTTGAAAACTATATATAAATAAAGCAAGAGCAATACTTGAAAGTAGAATTAACAGAATGATTTTATGTTCATCAATGTAATCTGTGATAATGGCAATTAAGTCAATCTTATTAGAATATATATAGCCTTGATTAGTTAGATCAAGCATTTCTTCGGTGAACCTAAAGTTTTCGTATTCTAATTGTTTGTTTTTAGTAAGTTTAAAAAAATAGATATTGTTGCCAATATTAAATTGAAAATTAGCGGTACCTACATTGCTTTCGTTATTATATGCCTGCAGCCAAATTTGTCTAATTTCACTATTGTATTTAGTTTTTAGCTTTCCGTAACTATTATTTTCAAAATTGATCCAATAAAATTCCAAGGCACTTTGGATAAGTTGGTATTTGCCAAAATTTAAATAAAGAGAGTTCTTCCCTAATAAAATTCTTTTTATTTCAGGATTTAACTTACCTAAGGGTGTCCATAATTTAGTATTAAAGTCAAAAACAAATGAAGTGTCTTTTCCAACTATTTCAAAAGATTGAGGGTAGTTCTGGTATTTATAAGAATTGGATAGATATAATTTTGGATGAGTAGGATCGTCATTTACTTGTAAAATAGCATCCTTATCAATATCAAAAAAACTAGGTACGTCTCTGTTAGTTTGTACAAGCTCCCATTGGTTGGTTTGTTTACTAAAAAAGGTAATTAGGCCTCTAATATTCCAAAATCCAAGCCCTCCAAATTGATATAATGTATCTCGGGTAAAGAAGGTTTTGGAGAAAAAGTTTACTCCTGAGTGTAAGGTAGAATCAATTCTTTTAGTTCTGTATGTATTGTTTTCTTTGACTATCTCATATAAACGACCAGTTCCAAGAGGCTGTATAAAAATTTTGCCTTTATGTTTGACGATATTTGAATAAGTAGCTCCTTTAAAATCAGCTCCAAATTGAAATTCATTGTTATCTATAGTAGTTTGCAAATCACTGCTATCTTTTTCTAATATTTCAATTAAACTTATTTCATAATTTTTTAGCTCAGAATTACCATTTTGCGCAATAGAAGCGACACAAATAAAAAGGGTTATTAAGCTTAGGAGTAAGTTCTTCATACAATATTGAATATTCAAAAATAGACAAAAAAATATAATAAGAAAATAACTTATTTGTTCTTATTAAAATAATATAAATTATTAATATGTAAAATTATGTATAATAATATATTGAATGAATATTTATTATTTCACATCTTTGTTTACAAGTTTGATATGCAAAAGCGTTTTATAGATGCATATTTGATTAAACAACGAAATAAGTCTAAAAACAAATTAAAGAAATATTAAATATATTATCCTTTGGGGGAAGGATAATCGGGGTGGTTGGAATTCGTTCTGGTCACCCCAAATTTTTGCTAATCACTCTTTATTTGGTTAAGCTGACTTCTTTACCATCAATACTCCTAATATGACTAAGATGGTTCCTACAACTTGAACTAAACTAAAAGGTTCATTTAGCAGATATCTTGCTTGAAGTAGGGTTGATACAGGTCCGATACTAGTAACTATGGCTAAATCGTTAGAGCCAATTCTTTTCATCCCAGTATTTAATAAAAATGAAGGTATTACGGTGGCAATTAATGCTAATCCAATTATGTAATAAAAAATAGCATTGTTTGGATCTAAGTAGATAAGCAAATCAGGTAAGGATTCCGCAAAAATATAATGAGTAAATATACCAATAGTAGCTGCTAGCATTGCAACACTTGTATATTGGGTTGCTCCCATTTTGGGAATTAGCTTCCCCGTACCAACTAAATACATTGCGTAGGTAATACCACATAGTAAAACCATGACAGATCCATAAATAAAAAGTTCAGAATTTTGAAACTGTTTAATCTCACTCCAATAAGCCAATCCAATACCAATATAAGTAACTAAAATTGCCCACCATTGTCTTTTAACAATAGGTACTTTAAAAATCCAATAATTAATTAAAACTGCTAGTGTGGGATAGATAAATAAAATAATTCTTTCTATACCTGCAGAAACATATTGCAATCCAATAAAATCAAAAAGACTACTTAAATAATAGCCCAATACACCCATTGCAATGGCCCATAAATAAGTATTTGTATTTGCTTTAATGGAATTCCCTTTTCTTTTTATGGTCCATAAGACAATAATATAAAAAGGAAGAGAGAGTAACATCCGCAACATTAATAAAGTGGTTGCATTGATATGACTCTCTCTAAAACAAAGTTTTATCCAAATGGCTTTTGTAGAAAAAAGCAAAGTGCCAATAATGGCAATGATAAATCCTTGGTTATATGAAAATGACTTTTTTATACTGCTACATTAAAATCTCTTAATGCATCATTTAAACTGGTCTTTAAATCTGTGCTAGGTTTTCTTTGTCCAATAATTAATGCACAGCTTACTTGATAATCTCCTGCTGGAAAATTCTTTGTATAAGAACCAGGTATTACCACACTTCTTGCAGGTACTCTTCCTTTATATTCAATAGGTTTATCACCACTTACATCTATTATTTTGGTACTCTTGGTTAATACAACATTTGCACCTAATACTACTTCTTTTTCTAAGTGAACTCCTTCCACAACAATACATCTACTTCCAATAAAACAACCATCTTCCACAATCACAGGGCTTGCTTGTAAAGGCTCTAATACGCCACCAATTCCTACACCTCCACTTAAGTGAACTCCTTTACCAATTTGAGCACAACTACCTACTGTTGCCCAAGTATCTACCATAGTACCTTCATCTACATAAGCTCCAATATTTACATAGCTAGGCATTAATACTACGTTTTTTGCTAAGTAGGAACCATATCTTGCAATAGCGTGCGGTACAGCTCTAACACCTAATGCTGCATAGCCAGATTTCAATAACATTTTATCATGAAACTCAAATGGAGCAATTTCCCATGTTTGCATTTGTTGAATACCAAAGTACATTAAAATAGCCTGCTTAACCCATTCGTTGACTACCCACTGATCTCCCTGTGGTTCAGCAACTCTTAATCTTCCTTTATCTACTTCTTCAATGACTGCTCTTACTGCGTCACTATATTTTGCTTCTTTTAGCAAGCTACGATCCTGCCATGCTGCTTCAATATTTGTTTTTAATTCCATTTTTTTCAATTTGGGCAAAAATACGGCTCGAATGTTTAATTTGCAATATGTTTTTATTGGAAGACGATATTCAGGCTTGTTTGACCACCCTTCAAAATGGAGGTTTAATCTTGTATCCCACAGATACTGTTTGGGGGATAGGTTGTGATGCCACTAATGAAGAAGCTGTTAAAAAAGTATATACTTTAAAAAAGAGGGAAGATTCAAAAGCATTAATTGTTTTAGTGGCAGAGGAAGAAAGTATTTTGGAATTTACCAATCAAACCAACATTAAAATCTTTGATTATATTAAAGGTGTTCATCAACCCACAACAGTAATTTACGAGCAAGCAAAAGGGTTGGCTAAAAATTTGATTTCAGAAGATGGTAGTGTTGCCATTAGAATTTGTAAGGATGTTTTTTGTAATAAACTTGTTAAGCTTTTTGGCAAACCCATAGTCAGTACTTCTGCTAATATTTCGGGATATCCAACCCCACTAATTTTTAGCGACATTTCTTTAGATATCATCGAAGGTGTTGATTATACAGTTAGATACCGTCAAGATGATACTACTATTCAACAGCCTTCCTCTATTGTTAAATGGGATGCCGAGGGAAATTTAGTAATGATTAGGAAATAGTTATTTTCTATTGTACAATAATTCAGTAACCATTTGTCTTTTAGTACTTGAGAAAGGTATAGCGATTACAATATTGATGATGGTTATTAGCAAAAGCGTTCCTTCAGCAATCCATCTTCCGGGTATAGCTATATGCTTACGGATATATTTGAAATTAGAAATAATGACTGCAGATTTAGTTATTGCTTTCACTTTTGGATTAATTCTGGAAGAGCCTCCATGGCTATGAACACATTGAATATCATTGTACATCACTCTTTTCCAACCCAATGATGCTGCGGCTTTGCTTAAATCCTGATCTTCACAATACATCCAAAATTGTTCATCCCATCCACCGATGGTTTTAAAATCTGCAAATCTCATCAAAACAAAAGATCCAGAAATCCAATCTGGATAACTTACAGATTGAGTACTCCATTCTTTTTTTGAAATTCTTTTTCCGCCAATTAACCTTTGAATACTTCTAATAGGAGGCCAAATATTCCACCATTGTAAAAACAATCCAAATGGATAAGTATCTTTTCCTTTTTCGTCTAGTTGTTTAATGCCAATTAATTTCCAATCGGGTTGGGTATTTGTTTTTTGTAAAAGTAGGGATAAGGAATTAGGTTCTAAAATGGTATCAGGATTTAAGAATAAGATCCATTCTCCTTTTGCATTGGCGGCACCTTTATTACATGCTTGAGCAAATCCACCATTGATTTCTTGTTGAATAAATTGAACCGTTGGATGCGCCAACATGAATTCTTTTATTTTGCCATCATTGGAATGATTGTCTACCACAATAACTTCCAAGAAGTCCAAGGATTGTTGTTGGATACTTTTTAAACATGTATCCAATCTTTGCCAACATCTATAACTAACAATTACAATACTTAGGGAGGTCATTTGTCTTCATTTTGCCACTATTAGCGACTATTTGCCTACGAATATAGGGAACAATTAATTACTTTTGCTTGCTATGCAAATTCATTTTACCAAGAGAGAAGCAGAATTATTACATGCAGTTGCTAAAGCAGCAGCTGTGCTGGATATTCCTGCATTTGCAGTAGGGGGTTTTGTAAGAGATAAGATTTTAGATAGGCCTACAAAAGATATAGATATAGTATGTATGGGTGATGGAATGGAATTGGCTCAGGAATTTGCAAAATTATTTAAGCCATTGCCTCCAGTAAGCTTATTTAAAACATTTGGAACAGCACAAGTAAAATTTCAGGATATAGAAATAGAATTTGTTGGTGCAAGAAAAGAAAGTTATTCAAGGGATAGTAGAAAACCACAAGTGGCTCCTGGTACAATTGAAGATGATCAAAATAGAAGAGATTTTACCATTAATGCTTTGGCAGTTGAATTATCTGATGCGCATTTTGGAACCATCATTGATCCATTTGGTGGAATAGAAGATTTGGAGAAAGGTATTTTAAAAACACCTTTAGCGCCCGATCAAACTTTTGATGATGATCCATTAAGAATGATGCGTGCTATTCGTTTTGCTACTCAATTAGATTTCACCATTACGGAAGAAACTTTTCTTTCCATTAAAAGAATGGCGAACCGAATTAAAATTGTTTCTCAAGAAAGAATCACGGATGAGTTACAAAAGATAATGATGACGGCTAAGCCTTCTAAAGGTTGGTATTTATTAAAAGATGCTGGTTTATTAGAATTTATATTTCCAGTTTTACTTCAATTAGAAGGAGCTGAAACCATGGACGGTATTGGCCATAAAGATAATTTCTCTCATACATTACAAGTGTTAGATAATGTAGCTGCACAATCCAATGATATCTGGTTAAGATGGGCAGCATTATTACATGATATTGCTAAACCTAAAACAAAACGATTTGAACAAGGATTTGGTTGGACTTTTCATGGCCATGAAGTAGTGGGTGCAAGAATGGTACCTAAAATTTTCACTCAATTAAAATTACCATTGAATGAAAAAATGAAAATGGTTCAAAAATTGGTGGCATTGCATTTACGACCTATTTCTTTAACTAAAGAAAACGTAACAGATAGTGCTATTAGAAGATTATTATTTGATGCTGGAGATGATATAGACGCTTTAATGATATTATGTTCTGGAGATATTACAAGTAAGAATCAAAATAAAGTAAAAAGATTCTTGCAGGGATTTGAATTGGTGAAGCAAAGAATTGTGGAAGTGGAAGAGAAGGATAAAATAAGAAATTGGCAGCCACCTATTACAGGAGAATTAATCATGGAAAAATTTGGTATCCAACCTTCTATAGAAGTTGGCATTATTAAAGATGCAATTAGGGAAGCCATTTTGGATGGAGTAATACCTAATGCCTTTGAGCCAGCCTATGAGTTTATGATACAGGAAGCAGCAAAGCTTGGTTTAAAACCGCTAAGTTCATAATTGTATGCATATTTTCTACATCTAAGGCTAATAAATAGTAAATTAGCGCTTCAAAATCACCCTATGGCCATTTTAAAGTTTAGAGTTTACTGGGAAGAGGAAGATGCAATTTATAGAGATGTCTTGGTGAAGCATACACAACATTTTTCTGATTTTCATCAAATTATTTTGAAAGCTTTTGAATTTGATCAAAAGCATGATGCAACTTTTTTTAGAAGTAATGAAAAGTGGCAAAGAGGAAGAGAGATAAGTAAAGAAGTTTATCAAAAAGAATATCCAGTTGCACCACTATTGATGGATGAGACAACGATTGGTTCAGAAATAATGGATACCAATCAACATTTTATTTATTTGTATGATTTTAGCAAGTCTTGGACTTTTTTAGTGGAATTGATTCAAGTGATAAAGAATGCTGATGCAGATATGACTGTAGATTATCCGGTTGTTTCAAGAGTGGAAGGAGTGGGACCAATGCAATATGGTACTAAAGGTTTATTGGGTGAAAAATTTGCCGATATCGAAGAGAAGTATGATCTGTCAGAAGCAGATGAAGGATTTGGAGAAGAGGGAGAAGACGAAGATACAGAAGATGCTGATGAAGAAACTGGTGATGATGATGGAGATAATGGCGGATTTTTTGATGATTCTTCTGAAGCATTTTAAATTCAAACAATTTGTCAAAAACAGTTTATATAATAGTAGGTCCTACTGCTGTTGGAAAAACTTCATTAGCTATTCAATTGGCTAAACATTTGCAAACTGAGATTATTTCAGCGGATGCTAGACAATGTTACAAAGAATTAGAAATTGGTGTTGCAAGACCAAGCGTAGATGAATTAAATACAGTTCCCCATCATTTTATTGCAAGTCATACTATAACAGAAACAGTAAATGCTTCTGTTTTTGAAAAATATGCTTTAGCCATCACTAAAAAATTATTCGAGCAGAAAGAGTATGTGGTCATGGTGGGTGGAACAGGTTTATATATCAAGGCTTTTTGTGAAGGTTTGGATGAGATACCTTCAATTGATCCATCTATTAGAAATAAAATCACTAAAGAATATGAGGAAAATGGTTTGATTTGGTTACAAAATAAACTTGCACAAAAAGATCCAATCTATTGGGCACAAGCAGAAAAAGAAAACCCGCAAAGATTAATGCGTGCTTTAGAGGTTATAGAAGGATTGGGTCAATCCATTTTAACGTATCAAAGTCATCAAAAAAAAACAAGATCATTCAAGATTCAATTGATTGGCTTAGAAATGGAAAGAGCACTTTTGAATGAAAAGATTAATAAAAGAGTTGAGTTAATGATTTCTGAGGGTTTGGAAAAGGAAGTAGAAAAACTTTTACCACAATTTTCATTGAACGCACTACAAACAGTGGGCTATAGTGAGTGGTTGCCTTATTTCAATAAAGAACAAAGTTTAGATCAAGTTATTTCATCTATTCAGCAAAATACAAGACATTATGCCAAAAGGCAGATGACTTGGTTTAAAAAAGACCCTGCAATTCAATGGGTTGATGCCTCGAAACCGAATTTACTAGATACGATAATTGCAAATATTTAACTTCCTTTTATTTGCTTCAATCCGCCTTTCGTATTAGCTTTAATCATTAAAATTTTAGATAATGAAGAAACAGTTTTTATTAAGCTGTCTTATGCTATTTGTTGGAGCAACAGCATTTGCACAGTCAATACAATTTGAAAAATATGTTTTACCCAATGGCTTAAAAGTGATTTTACATGAAGATCATTCTGCGCCAGTGGTAGCAGTAACTACTTTATACCATGTGGGTTCTAAAAACGAAGACACTGCAAGAACAGGTTTTGCTCATTTTTTTGAACATTTATTGTTTGAAGGTTCTGAAAATATTAAAAGAGGAGAGTTTGATAAATATGTAACGAATGCTGGAGGCGCGTTAAATGCAAATACCACTCAAGACAGAACTTTTTATTACGAATTACTCCCTTCTAATCAAGTGGACTTGGGTTTATGGTTGGAAAGTGAAAGAATGATGCATGCCAAGATTGAACAAATTGGTGTGAACACTCAAAGAGAAGTGGTTAAAGAAGAGAAGCGTCAAAGAATGGATAATCGTCCCTATGGTAGTTTCTTAAATGAGATGTTAAAAAGAGCTTTCAAAGTACATCCTTATAGATGGTCTCCCATTGGAAGCATGGATCATTTAAATGCAGCTAAATTAGAAGAGTTTATTCAGTTCTATAAAACTTATTATGTTCCTAATAACTGCGTGTTATCTATTGCAGGTGATTTTAATAAGGCTGAATTAAAAGAAAAAATTGCTGCTTATTTTGCATCCATTCCAAAAGGTGCTATTGCTATAAATCGCCCAAATATTAAAGAACCAGCTTTGGGTGGAGAAGTTAGAGATGTGATTTATGATAATATTCAATTACCAGGAGTGTTCCAAGCATATAGAGCACCAAAGCAAGGGGGAGATGAGTATTATGCGTTCAATGTATTATCTACCATTTTAAGTGGTGGAGCTTCTTCAAGAATGAATAAAATTTTAGTAGATAAAAAACAAGAAGCTGCAGCAGCTCAATCTGTGCCTTTTTTCAATGAAGATGAGGGTGTGCTTATTACTTTGGCGATTGCCAATGTGGGAGTTAAGATTGAGACTTTAGAGCAAAGTATGGATAGTGTGACATTTGACCTGAAAAATGGTTTAGTTGGTGAAAGAGAATTTCAAAAAGTTAAAAATCAAATTACTTCTGATATAGTTTCTAGCAAAGCAACTATGGCAGGGATTGCAGAAAGCTTAGCCAATAATGAGGTATATTTTGGAGATGCCAATTTGATTAATACTGAATTAGAAAAATACAATAAAGTAACAAGAGAAGATGTCTTAAATGTGGCTAAGAAATACCTAAATAAAGACAATCGTGTAGTGCTTTATTATTTGCCAAAGCAAAAACCTGCCTCTAAATAAAATCAACTTATTCTAATTATCATTTTATGAAAAAAATATTCAATATAATTATCTGTTTTTTACCATTGGCAGCTTTAGCTCAAAATATAGACAGATCAAAGGCTCCGTCGCCTGGGAAAGCGCCTATCATTCAGGTTGCTAGTCCTGTTAAATTTATCTTACCTAATGGGTTGAAAGTATTTGTAGTAAAAAATTCCAAATTACCTAGAGTAATTGCCAGCCTCAATTTTGATTTAGATGGTTTTAAGGAAGGAGATAAAGCAGGATTGGCAGAAATGGCTGGTCAATTGGTGAAAAGAGGAACTACAACCAAGTCTAAAGCACAAATAGATGAGGCCGTAGAATATTTAGGAGGTAGTCTTACTACTTCAAGTACCAGTGCAGTTGCAGTTTCTTTAAAATCTAATTTCCCTTCTTTATTTGGCTTATTATCTGAAGTGGTTTTGCATCCAGCTTTGAGCTCAGATGAATTGGAGAAAGTCAGAAAGCAAACCATCTCTGGTATTGAATCTAATAAAGACGATGCTGATGCTATAGCGGATAATGTAGTTAAAAAGTTAGTATATGGTGCTAACCATGCATTTGGTGAAATCATGACCACTAAAACAGTGAATGCTATTAAAGTGGAAGATGTAAAATCTTTTGTGAACAATTACTGGAAGCCTAATATTGCTAGTTTATTTTTTGTGGGAGATATAGAACCATTGGAAGCTAAAAAATTAGCAGAAAAATATTTAGGTGTTTGGCAAAAGGGGAATGTTCCAACTCAAATTTTTGAGAAATCTGCAAGACCTGCTAAAACCTATGTTGCCGTTGTTGATAGACCTGCTTCTGTTCAAAGTGTGGTAACCATTGCTACTCCTGTGCAATTAGTAAAAGGAGCACCCAATGACATTGCATCTAATGTGATGAACAATATTTTAGGGGGTGGTTTTTCTGGCAGGTTATTTGCTAATTTAAGAGAAAAACATGGCTTTACATATGGCGCCTATTCTTCTTTACAATCTAATAAATATGTAGGTATTTTTAAAGCAGAGGCTTCTGTTAGAAATGAAAAAACAGATAGTTCAATTC
>CAWULX010000021.1:0-13984 GCA_963923775.1 uncultured bacterium | reverse complement strand
GTTAAAACCAATACTCATGTATTTCCATGATTTACCTAAACCAACAAATACTTGGTTTAGTCCACCATCCCCTTTGTAATTATTTACCAAAGTATCTTTCGAATTTATATATGCTAATTCATTTACAGAGTAATGAATACTTGTAATGGGTTGCAATCCAAAAGCAAATCCCATTTTTTTGTCTTTACTAATGGGCACACCTATGGCTAAATAATTTGGAACCAAATATGCTGATTTTTCTCTTCCAGCAGGTTCTGCTCTTTTTAGCGTGGTTTGGTTTAAGCTCATCGCTAAGTCAAATGTAGTCATGTAGATACTACCATAACTTGCTGGGTTATTGAAATTAATACTCTGGCCATAACTACCATTCATAGTTGAATTAAATGCAGTAGAAAATCCGCCCATTCCTTGACTGGCTGCATTTTGTCCATTCATCACTTCATTGCCTAATCCGTATCTTGAAAATGGAGAGTTGATTTGCGCCTTTGTAGGGGTTAAATAACAAACTAAAACTAAGAAAATGGTTACTCTACTGATTTGTTTCGCTAATAGCATATAATCCTTTGAATATTAAATTTGGGTCCGCAAATATCCTCTTTTTTAAGCGAGGTACAAAATAACTAAGGTCCCCCCCGGTTAATAGCACGTTAAAGTTGCTGTATTTGGCTTCATAAGCCTCTATGATTCCATTAATTTCTGCTGCCATGCCCCAAACCACGCCACTTAATAGGTTGGTTTTGGTATCATAACCCACCAAAGGAAAATCCTTTGTGGGGGTAATTAAGGGCAATAAAGCCGTTTGTTCATGCATGGATCTAAAGCGCATTTGCATGCCTGGAGAAATGCTTCCCCCTAAAAATTCATGGTTATTGCTAATAAAATTGTAGGTAATACATGTTCCAAGAGATATGGCAAGGTTATGCTGACCTGGGTTTAAATGCACTGCTGCTGCGCAAAGTGCAATTCTGTCTGCACCAATGGTTTCGGGTTTCCCCACTGGAGTGGTAAAATTGAGTTGTGTAGTGGGTCCAATTAAGTGAAAAGGTGCTTGATCTGCTAAAAAGCTTTCGATGGCTTTATCGTGATGAATTACAGAGGATAAAATGGTCTTGGCGGGTTTCCATTTTTCTACCAATAATTGGAGGGTAGATATACTTGCGTCTTCCAGCACAACAATTTCTTGCAATTGACTGCCTTTAAAAATGGCTGCTTTAAATCTTGAGTTGCCAAAATCAAAACAAATTGTTGTACTCATAATCTTACTTGAACTTCAAAATTAATGGCTTTTTGCAAAAGATTTCGGTTATTTGAACTTTAAAACATCCCCTTCATGAAATTAGCTGGCTTCACTTATGTTAGAAATGGATTTGACTATGGCGTTCCTTTCTTGGAATCCATTCAATCTGTTCTGCCAATATGTGAAGAATTGATTGTGGCGGTTGGAGATTCAACTGATGGTACCAGAGAAGCGATTGTCCAATTAAATTCTCCTAAAATTAAAATTATTGATACTGTTTGGGATATGCAATTGAGAGAGGGAGGAAAGGTTTTTGCTCAACAGGCAAATATTGCTTTGGATCATGTTAAAGCAGATTGGTGTTTACATATTCAATCTGATGAAGTATTGCACGAAAAAGATTTAGCTTATATACAATCGCAAATTGATGTCAATGATGCTGATAAAAATGTGGAAGGTTTTATTTTACCCTTTGTACATTTCTGGGGTGGCTATGATCATATTAGAAATACCAGAAGGGTACATAATTTTGAAATAAGAATTTTCAGAAATCATTTGGGGGTAAGAGCTTATAGAGATTCTCAGGGATTTAGAAAATACCAATCTTTTGAAGCTTATGAAAATGGCACTGAAAAAGGAGAGAAGCTGCGCGTAAAAAAATTAGATGCCACTGTGTATCACTATACTGGTATTAGATCTCCAGATGCCTATGCAAAAAAAGTAGCAATGTTCCAATCTTATTATTCTACTCCAGAAGCTTTGGAAAAAAATTTGGCTAGTCACGATTATCAAATGCATTCAGTTGACAGAACCATTCCATTTAAGGGAGAGCATCCAGCAATTATGCATGCAAAAGTAGCTGCACAAGATTGGGAGTATAGTTATAAAAAAGAATTATCGGTTTGGCATAAGAAAGATAAATTTTTGCAACCTATTGAAGATTTTTTAGGATTTAAATTAGGGGAGTATAAAAATTATAAGTTGATTAAATAAGCAGATGCAATCTATAGAACAAATAAAACAAGGAGTGGAAGCAGGTAATTTTTTAGCCTTGGCTAAAACCATTTCTGCTATTGAAAACGATGCCAACAATGCAAACGATTTTTTAGAAAGCCTAAGACCTTCTTCAGTACCTATTATAGGCATTACAGGCCCTCCAGGGGCTGGTAAGAGCACTTTGATTGCATCATTAATACAAGCCTGGGTGGAAGAGGGGAAACGTATTGCTGTGCTGTCTGTTGATCCTTCTTCTCCATTTCATCAAGGCGCTATTTTGGGGGATAGAATTAGAATGAGGGAATGGTATTTGCATCCTCAGGTGTTTATTAGATCATTAGCATCTAGAGGACATTTGGGAGGATTAAATGCAACAACCATAGAGTTAACTACATTATTACAATCAGCAGGATTTGATATCATTATTTTGGAAACTGTGGGTGTGGGTCAATCAGAAGTGGAAGTGGCTGCATTAGCCGATACTACTTTAGTGGTTTTGGTTCCTGAAGCTGGTGATGATATTCAGATGATGAAATCTGGCTTAATGGAAGTTGCAGATATTTTTGTAGTAAATAAATCTGACAGACCTGACGCAAATGCCTTTGCATCTCATATCCAACAAATGCTTATTGAACATCATGCCACTGAAAAAGCTTCTGTGGTTCAAACAATAGCTTCTCAAAAAGAAGGTATTGAAGCATTGGTTGCTGCTATCAAACATCATCAAGCATTGGCCAATCATACAAATTCTAAGAAAAGATTATTGTTATCCAAAACCATACAGTTAATTGTTGCTAAAAAAATGCAACAATTAAATTATACTGAAATAGAAGAAGCCCTTTCAAAAGCTATGCAAACTTCTTCTTTTAATATTTTTGAATTCGCTAAAAAGTTTTTCTAAAGACTATTTTTGATTCTCGCTCTTCCACCATCTGAAAGCGATATAGCCCATAATGCCAAATGGCATGGCTGCCAAGTAGATAATACCTGCATTAAATCCCTTACCTGCTTCTTCACCAATTTGACTAGCTGTTTTTGTACAGATAGAACATTGTGCAAAGCTCATTACTCCATTCAATAAAAATGGAATAGTGATGGCCAGTATTCTGATAATTTTTTTCATATCGATTGGTATGAAATGATAGTATAAAAAAACCCCGAGCTTTCGGGGATCTTTATACGCCTTTAAGCTTTTGCTTTAGTTGTTTTCTTTGCTGGTTTTGCAGCTACAGCTTTTGGAGCGGCTGAAGTTGTAGTGGCCGTTTTGTGCGGTCTGCTTACACCGAAAGATCCCATGAATCTTTTACCTTTTGCTGTTTTTTTATCTCCTCTTCCCATTTTGATATTTTTTTAAATGAATGATTGGACTGCAAAAATAAAAAAACCCCTTGAATATATGGATATCCAAGGGGTTTTATTTCAAATTAGTTTTTTACGACTATAATTTCGCGCTTAATTCTTTACCAGCCTTGAATTTAGCAACTTTTTTAGCTTTGATCTTGATTGTAGCACCAGTTTGTGGGTTACGACCAGTTCTAGCAGCACGCTTAGTTACTGAGAAAGTACCAAAACCTACTAAAGTTACTTTATCACCTTTTTTCAAAGATTTAGTTACTGCTTCGATGAATGCATCTAAAGCTGCGTTTGCTGATGTTTTTGGTAAATCAGCGCTGTCCGCGATGTGTGCGATTAATTCTGCTTTGTTCATAGATGTGTTTTTTATAGTTTTAAACGATAGAACAAATTTATTAGGTTTTATGAAACGAAAAAATATTTTGGGATAAATTTTTGTTTTTATTTTTCCACTAAAACCCTTAAATAGTAAGGTTTTCGTGTGAAATGACCAATATCATAGAAAGTTTAACTGAAATCGCTTTTTACGTAAAACCTTGATTTTAATGGATTTCAGCTATTATTTGCTGTAATCTAAGCCTGTCAAGGATTTCAAAGGATTAACTATCCACAATCAATTCACAATTTGCATAAAACTGCTAAAATGAAAACATTGTTCACCCCAAGTGTGGTGTAGCTTGTAAAGTAGGTCTGCAGCGTGTTTGCCACGATATTGCTCCATGCTCTCTTTAGAACTTGCAAATAATTGTAGGGTATAAGTAGGTGCTTGAGTGGGTTCAACTTCTAATTCGTAGAATTTAAAATCATTAAAGCAATTGGTTTGCAAACAAGAAGGAATGAATTGCTCTTGCATCCATGCTTTCCAAATGGTTTCAGCATTGGGTTCTATTTGAAAACTAATATTACAAACTTGCATGTTTATTTTTTTAACTCAACTAATATTGGACAATGATCACTATGTTTTACATCTGGCAAGATAGCTGCATTTTTAATTTTCTTTGCTAATGTTTCTGTTGTGCAGAGATAATCAATTCTCCATCCTTTATTATTTAAACGAACTGAAGGAAATCTTTGACTCCACCAACTATAGGCTCCTATTGCTTCTGGATGTATTTTTCTAAAACTATCCACCCAACCATTTTCTGTAAACTGGTCCATCCAAGCTCTTTCTTCAGGTAAAAATCCGGAAGATTTTTTATTGCCTTTGGGATCGTGTATATCAATTTCTTTATGGGCAATATTATAATCACCTGCTACAATAATGTTAGGCCTTTCTTTTTTTAAATCTTGTATGTAGGTATAAAATTCATTCAACCATTGGTATTTATATGTTTGTCTTTCCTCTCCACTTGTGCCAGAAGGGAAATAAGCATTCACAATAGTTAGGTCTCCTATATCTATTCTTACCACTCTACCTTCTGCATCACTCATTTCATAACCATTACCGTATACAATATTGTCTGGCTTTTTCTTGCTAAAAATAGCCACTCCGCTATATCCTTTTTTTTGTGCAGGATACCACGCAACATGATACCCCATAGAAGTGAAAATGCTAATATCAATATCTTCAGGACTAGCTTTGGTTTCTTGTATACATAAAAGATCCACTGTTGTATTTTCTAGCCATTCGATTAATCCTTTTTTAATGGCAGCTCTTATACCATTTACATTATAACTTACAATTTGCATTATTCTTCTATTGGGTTGGGGATTTTATTTATTCCTGAAACTGATAAAATTACTTCTGGTTTAGGCATTTGGAAAAGCTCGGAATAGGAGAATAGTAAAATAAAATTTAAAAATTCGTCGGAAAGATTATTTTGAACGATGACCATATGTGTAGGTAATCTATCTCCATAAGCAATTAATGCTAATTGTTGATCAATATATATTGTTTTTAAATTTGCATCGTAGTTAATTAAAATAGTAAAGGGGCTATTTTTGTAAATGCCTTTGATTTGCTTATTGGCAACAATATTTTGTTTTTTAAAGCTAGTGTTTAAAATAACTTTTTCAGTAGAATCGTAGCCATTGTATAATTCATTAGGATCTACCCATGTGTCAGGTTGTAAGACATTATCTGAAACACTAAATTTTCCAATGAGTTCTTGGTGTAAAAATATTTTATTCAAGCTATCATTTAAAAAACTGATGGGGCTAACTGGATTCAGTTCATATCCAACATTAGGGTTGAATACTAGGAAAGAAGAAATAGTATAATCTGTATTATTTTTTACATCTCTTAAAGGTTGTTCAATTTGATACAGCTCTTTGCTTTTATTCCATTTGCTGGATCTAAGACTAGCTAATAAACCTGCATAAGGGTTGTCCAATTCTGTAGCATTGGTATTTATTTTCTGCATTGCTGCAGTGGGTACTCTTAAGATTTGTCTATTGGTATATCTGGTATAAATAATAAATCCTTTAGTAGTATCCACCATTGTTCTTGGACTTTGGTGTACATAAGGCATCCAAATATTGTCTACTGCATATAAGCTGGGCACTTTTGCTTCTGTAAAACTTAGATCTATAAAATCTGGATTAATTTGTTCAAGACCTTTTGCAATTGCTTTTACTAAATTGGAGGGGCTAGTTAATGCAAATAGGGTAGGATACCCAATACCAATAGTATTTTGTGGCAAGAAACTCATCAAAAGCGTTTTTTTAAACACAACCTGCTTTTCTTGATTGATCACCGAACAAGTAATAAACCAAATGGAATGAATACTATCTTTTTTACTATCTGGGATTTCTAATAAATTATTTCTATAAGCAAGACTAGGTTCCATTTCATACAATTCCACATATGCATGTAAAGGTATATTTGAGGTTTGTTCCCAGTTAATTTGAATTTTTCCTAATTGGCTAGATTTATTTAAAGCTATAATATTGGTAGGGTAGTTTTTATTTAATTGCAATGATAATGATTTGAATAAATTATTATCAAGTACATCTCTTATTTGTAAACATGCTTTTTTATCTAATTTCCAATAATCAGCATTGGGTAATATGTTGGAATAAGTTTGAATTTGTTCCAATACCACTGGGGTCTGAGCATTACTTTGATTGGATAGAAAGATATTAATGAATACAATTATACCAAGTATGCGTAGTTTCATGGGGCGCTTCAGTTTCAATGTCAAATTTAACTATTTTAAGCTTCTCTCTTTAGATTATTTATTTAACTTCAATGCATGAATCAACATTCAAAGAAGAAGATCATACCTGCATACGCGGGTTTTCAATTAGAAGGTCCCAAGCCCAGAATTAATGAGTTTAAATTTGCTTTGCAAATTTTTTTTGAATTTATTAAAGGTTTTAGAACCCTTCATTTTGTTGGACCCTGTGTGACTGTATTTGGATCGGCAAGATTTAAGGAAGATCATATTTATTATAAACAAGCCAGAGAAATAGGCAAGCGTATCGCTGAATTAGGGTTTGTTACGATGACAGGTGGTGGTCCGGGCATTATGGAAGCTGCTAATAGAGGGGCTTTTGAAGCAGGAGGAAAGTCTGTAGGATGTAATATTAAATTACCTTTTGAGCAAACTCCTAATCCTTATGTGCAGACCAGTATTACTTTTAGTTTTTTCTTTATCAGAAAAGTGCTCTTGGTTAAATATTCTTATGCTTTTATAATTATGCCAGGGGGCTTTGGTACACAGGATGAGTTTTTTGAAACATTAACCCTAGCACAAACCAAAGTAATTAATGATTTCCCCATTGTAGTGATGGGCCGTTCATATTATCAACCATTCCAACATTGGATGGATCATATGATTCAATCTGGCACCATTTCTCCAGAAGACAAGAAGTTTGTACTCTTTACGGATAGTGTGGATGAAGCCATTAATCATATTAGTTCTTATGTAAGAACCAATTACAAAGTAACTCCGCGTAAACGCTTGTGGTGGTTGTTCGAAAAAGTATAAACTATTCTATTACTGGTTGTAACCATCTAGTGATATATTCTAAAGATTGATTTTTTCTTTTTGAATAATCTTCTACTTGATCTTGTTGAATTTTACCTAATCCAAAGTACTGACTTTGTGGATGTGCAAAATACCAACCGCAAACACTAGACGCCGGATACATTGCTAAGCTTTCTGTCAAACTAATACCAGTGTGCTCTTGACCATTTAGTAATTCAAATAAAGTATACTTCTCGGTATGATCTGGGCATGCAGGATATCCTGGTGCAGGCCTGATTCCAACGTATTCTTCTTTAATTAAAGCGTCATTATTTAATTGTTCGTCTTTTGCATAGCCCCAATACTGCGTTCTGGTTTGTGCATGTAAATATTCTGCAAAAGCTTCTGCCAATCTATCCGCTAAAGCTTGTAAGATAATTTTATTGTAGTCGTCGTGATTTGCTTCAAAGGTTTTGATATGCTCTTCAATACCATGAATAGTTACTGCAAATGCACCCAAATAATCTTCTTTATTTTCTGATGCTGGACAAATAAAATCTGCTAAAGAGAAATTGGGTTGACCTGCTGCTTTTTTAGCTTGTTGTCTTAAAAAATGTAAAGACACTTCTTTGCCATTATTGTTTAAGATAACATCATCATTGTTGGCAGCTGCTGGCCAAAATCCAACAGCACCTTTTGCAGTCAACCATTTTTCTTTGATAATAGTATTTAAAAGGGTAGTAGCATCTTGGTATAATTTACTCGCCACTTCTCCTACTTTTTCATCAGTTAAAATAGCAGGGAAATTTCCGTGTAATTCCCATGCAATAAAGAATGGTTTCCAATCTATATAAGGCACTAAAACAGATAAATCATCTATCGCAATGGCTTTGTTGCCTGTAAAGCTTGGTGCTGTTACTTTAAAGTTACTCCAATCAATACTTACTTTATTTTGTAGGGCTTCTTTATAAGACAAACTTTGTTTTACTGTTTTTTTATTATCAAAATCTGACTTTAATTGTAAATAGGTACTATCCAGTTCTGATAAAAATGCTTTCTTTTGTTCTTTGTTTAATAAAGATCCAGCCACAGTTACACTTCTTGAAGCATCTAATACATGAATAACACCATTATCATATTCAGGTGCAATCTTCACTGCGGTATGCATTCTTGATGTTGTCGCTCCTCCAATCATTAATGGGATATTCATACCCCTTCTCTTCATCTCTTTGGCAATGTGCACCATCTCGTCTAATGAAGGAGTAATCAATCCACTTAATCCAATAATATCTACTTGATGTTTTTCTGCTTCTGCCAATATTTTATCAGCAGGCACCATTACACCAATATCAATAATTTCATATCCATTACATCCTAAAACTACACCTACAATATTCTTACCAATATCATGCACATCTCCTTTTACTGTAGCTAATAATATTTTAGCGGGTCCTTTAGATTCGCCATTAGGAGAAGTAGAAGCTAATTTGATTCTTTCTTTTTCTGCTTCAATGTATGGAGTTAATACTGCCACGCTTTTTTTCATTACACGAGCACTCTTTACCACCTGTGGTAAAAACATTTTACCTGCACCAAATAAATCACCCACTTGATTCATGCCTGCCATTAATGGTCCTTCGATTACTTCTAAAGGTGCACTATATTGTAATCTAGCTTCTTCTGTATCTTCTTCGATAAAATCTGTAATACCATTGATTAAAGAGTGAGCCAATCTTTTTTCTACTGTGTCGTTTCTCCAAGCTAATTTTATTTTATTGGCTTCTTCTGAAGATTGACCTACATTTTCACCACTTGCTTTTAAATTATCAGCATATTGAATTAATGCTTCAGTAGCTTGGTTGTTATCGTTATTTTTATTTAATATTACGTCTTCACAAAGATTTCTTAAAACAGGATCAATTTCATCATACACTGCTAGCTGACCTGCATTTACAATGCCCATATCCATTCCGGCATTCACCGCATGGTATAAGAATACCGCATGAATGGCTTCTCTTACTGCTTCGTTTCCTCTAAATGAAAAGGATACATTCGAAACACCACCACTTACTTTTGCTAAGGGCATTTTTTGCTTAATAATTCTGGTAGCTTCTATAAAATCAACTGCATAGTTATTATGTTCTTCAATACCGGTAGCAATTGCAAAAATGTTAGGGTCAAAAATAATATCCTGTGGATCAAATCCAACCTTCTCTACTAATATCTTATAAGCTCTTTCACAAATTTCTACTTTACGATCTTTTGTATCTGCCTGTCCAATTTCATCAAATGCCATTACAATGACTGCTGCGCCATAAGCTTTACAGATATGTGCTTGTTCGATGAATTTTTCTTCTCCCTCTTTCATAGAGATGGAATTCACAATACATTTTCCTTGTACACATTTTAAACCCGCTTCGATGATTTCAAACTTAGAGCTATCAATCATTACCGGTATACGTGCAATATCTGGTTCGCTCTGCAGTAAATTTAAAAAAGTTGTCATGGCTTTCACGCCTTCTAATAAGGCATCGTCCATGTTCACATCAATAATTTGTGCACCACTCTCTACTTGTTGACGAGCAACTGATAAAGCTTCTTCGTATTTATTTTCTTTAATCAATCTTGCAAATTTTTTAGAACCTGTCACGTTGGTTCTTTCACCCACATTCACAAAATTGGTTTCTGGACGAATCACCAAAGGTTCTAATCCAGCTAATCTTAAATAAGGCTTAATATGTATCGTTTCGCTCATAATTTTATATTGTTGTATCAAGAACAGGCAAACTTCTTGGAGTTAAATTTCTAACATTGTCTGCCATTTGTTTAATATGATCCGGTGTTGTACCACAACATCCGCCCACTATATTTACAAATTTATTCTTTGCCCATTCTTCAATAAAATGTCCTGTTTGATGTGGTGCTTCATCGTATTGTCCCATTGCATTGGGTAATCCAGCATTAGGATAAGCTGAAGTATAACATGATGCAATTTGTGAAAGCTCTTCAATATGTGATCTCATTTCTTGCGCACCTAATGCACAGTTTAATCCAACACTTAATGGCTTGGCATGTTCTACAGAGGTATAAAATGCTTCTAATGTTTGTCCACTTAAAGTTCTACCAGATGCATCTGTTATGGTTCCACTAATCATAATAGGTAATGCTGCTTTACCTATTTTTCTATAATATTCTTTGATGGCAAAAATCGCAGCTTTTGCATTCAAGGTATCAAAAATGGTTTCTACTAATAATACATCTACACCTGCTTCATCTAATCCTTTGATTTGTTCTGTATAAGCTGCTACTACTTCATCAAATGTAACTGCTCTATATCCAGGATTATTTACATCAGGAGACAAGCTCAATGTTTTATTCAAAGGTCCAATAGATCCTGCAATATATTTTTCTGTGGTAGTAGGATGTTTTGATTTGTATTGATTAATAGCTTCTCTTACGCATTTTACAGCAGCAACATTTAACTCATAAGCTAATTCTTGCATATCGTAATCTGCCATGGCAATAGAAGTACTACTGAAAGTATTGGTTTCAATAATATCTGCACCAGCTTCTAAATATTGTAAATGGATACCTGTAATAATCTCAGGCTGTGTAATACATAATAAATCGTTATTACCTTTTACATCCGTATGCCAATTGGCAAAACGCTTACCACGATAATCTTCTTCTGTTAATTTATGACGCTGTACCATGGTACCCATGGCGCCATCAATTACTAAAATTCTTTTTTTAAGTTCCTCTCTTATTGACATACCTATATTTTTTATGCAGCTGCCTAAGGAGAGATTTTAATAAAGGGGAATCGATTGGTGTATCGTTTATTAGTTCTTTTCTCCTTACGGATGGCAGGTTGAACAATAAACAAATCCCACCTGCAGTTGCGTGGCAAAGTTAATACAGAACTAGCTTGTAGCCAAATACTATTGGTAAGCAGCGATCACTTCTACATTGATCTTATCGGCCACCATTTTAATCAATAAGCCTCCAATTCCAAAATCTTTCAAAGTCACCGTGAATTTTGCAGTAGCTATTGGATTACCTCCTTTAATTTCAATTGATCCATTGGTTTGCATGGCTTTATTAACTCCATGAACCTGCATATTTCCGGTTACAGTAATAGGGTATACCCCATCTTTTTTAAAATTAACACTTGAGAAATTGATGATTTTTCCATTAAAGAAGGCTCTTGGAAACTTATCACTCTCTACATATTCTTCATTAAAATGTTCTTGCATTTTATCCATATCAAATGTAAAATCTTTCATGAGCATGATGAAACTCAAGTCCCCATTAGCTTGTAGACGACTCACTGCTTTTTTGTTGGTGGCATCAATATCATTATCGTCCACTGCAATAAATCTAACTACTGCTGTTGAAGTACTATAATTTTTTTGAGCAGCTACTGAGCCGCTAATTAATAAAAGGCTTAGGATTAATACCAGGTTTTTCATATCATTTTTTTAAAGACTAAAATCAATGTTTGAACATCAAAATTAGTGTTTTTATTATGTAAAACAATCTATTTTATGTATTGTTGAACGGGTTGTCTGTTGGAAATGCTTTTTCCAAGGGTCATTTCGTCGGCATATTCTAATTCACCCCCAAAAGCAATGCCCCTTGCGATGGTAGTAATGCGGCATGGGCTATCTACCAGCTTTTTTTGTATATAATAGATGGTAGTATCGCCCTGGATGGTTGGGTTTAAAGCAAAAATGAGTTCGGTGACTTTGTCTTTTTTGATTCTTTCTAATAAAGGCTCAATGGTTAACTGATCTGGGCCTATTCCATCTAAAGGGGAGATGATGCCTCCTAATACATGGTATGTGCCATTAAACTGCAAGGTATTTTCTATGGCAATTACATCTCTGATATTTTCTACCACACATATCATCTCTTTGTTTCTACCTGAATTAGCACAGATAGAACAAATGGTGCCATCACTTATATTAAAACATCTTTGGCAAAACTTTATTTCCTTTCTCATTTTTTGCAAGACTTCACTAAACTCCATAGTGACTTCTTGATCTTGTTTTAATAAATGCAATACCAATCTTAATGCAGTTTTTTTACCAATACCTGGAAGTTTGGCAAAAGCAGCAACCGCATTTTCTAAAAGGGTAGAAGGTAATTGCATGAATTTATTTTTTTAAAATAATATTGAATTCGTTTTCCCAATCTGCTTTGATGGATATCGAGGTACCCAATAATCTAATTTTTTCTGGTTGTTTTTTCTGTTTTCCATAAACCCCTGTATCCCAAGTTCCATTGTTATTTTCGTCTTCTAAAATTTTAAGAACAAAATCGCCTGGTAAAATTAAGGGTATTCTAATAATAGGTTGTGTGATTGGGAAGCTGTATTTAATTTTATCGTCTTGGGTTAAAAGCAGTACAGGATGATTGAATTGTTGAAAACCATTGGTTCTAATAAGTACTGTACCGTATGCAGTGGCTGGTTTGATGGTAAACTTTATGGTATCTGTTTTTACCAATACATTTTGTAAACTATCACTTAAACTTTTTTTCGGAAGTATTAATTTGTATTTCTCGTCATGGTTCCAACTGTGTTGGATAGAAAGTATTTGAGAAGTACTGTCTAACTGAATGGTAACATCTTCGATAACTTTATTTAATGTATCTGTAAGTATAATAGGGAAGCTATCGTTTAGTTTGATTTTAGTATCAAAGCTTAGTTTTACTGGACTTAACATATCTTGATCACTGCCTTCGATACTTTTATTAAACCTTAAACCAGAAGTGGTGACTTTTTTTGATGCAATAGAACTTATTTTTTTCTTTTCTATTCTTTTATTTGCCTGAAAGGCGAATAACTGTAATGTATCTATTTTGGTATCTACTGCAATAGTATTATCTGCAAAGGCAAATAATTTAGTGCTATCGTCATATCTTTTTACATAGTCATTAGGTAGTGCAAATATTTGGAATCTATTATAGGGTAAAAATTTAAATTCAAATCTACCTTTACCGTTTAACTTAGTATAATACAATGGTTTGTTCTTAAAAATAGCAGTATCATTTCCTGCAGGATGTAATACCACAATTAAAGTGCTATCTACTGCACCCGTCTCTGCTAAGTGCACATAGCCTATAATTTTCCCAGTATCTATTTGATTACCTGTGCTAAATACATAAGTGAAATTTTTAGCGATATTACCCTCATTGACATCTTTGATAGCATTCCCAAATTGTAAACTATAAGTAGTATTGGCAGCTAGGCTATCGTTTATTCTAATTCTTAATGCATTTAATCTAGCATCTACCATAGGAGTAGTCTTTATGGTAGGCGAAATGATTAAGTTACCTTGAATATCTGTACTTGTGATATACTCATTAAAGCCAATCAAAATTTCTTTTGGCTGAACATTAGTGGCAGAGTCTTTTGGCTTAGCGGCAATTAAGTATGGTGCTAATGTGTCTTTAGGTCCTCCAGCAGGAGGGACTATGTTGG